>CATJZR010000104.1 GCA_949745625.1 uncultured Eubacteriales bacterium
TATGTAAGATAAATTTCAATTTATCTTTATAATCTTTTATAAATATAACGCACTATACTTCGCAAGCGAAGATAGTGCGTTATTTCTTTGTCTATAAAGAAATCCCTATAACAGATATCCTAACGGGGACTTTTTTATTATGGCATGGTTTTAGTTTTTAAGGTTTTATTTTCCATATAAACAACGCTTTATTCCGCCACAATCGTAACGACGATTTTACTTGAAATTCCTTCCATAAGCTTCAAATCTATATCGTAGTTTCCAAGCGTTTTTATAGGCTGGGGAAGAACGATTTTTTTCTTGTCGATTTCGTAACCTGCAGCGCTGAGCGCGTCGGAAATATTCGCACCCGTAACTGAGCCGAAAACCTTGCCGTTCTGCCCCGCTTTAATTTTTACGGTAAAGCTTTTACCTTTAATTTCTTCGGCAAGCAGTTTGGTTGCCTTAACCTCTTCCGCCTTATGAAAATCGGCGGCAGACTTCTTCTGCGATATATCGTTGAGTTTGGTTGCCGTTGCAATTTCGGCAAGTCCTTTTTTTACGAGGAAGTTGCGTGCGTAGCCTTCGTTAACGTCGACAACCTCTCCTTTTTTGCCTTGCCCCTTTACGTCCTGTAATAAAATAACTTTCATTAGGTATACTCCTTTATATCATTTTACATTCAATACTTTAATTTGTCAATTACTTTGAATAAACGGCTTAAATATGCACACAATAAGAACGGAGGATATATCTTATGGAAAACTACAATCGCGACATTGCTTGTAACGTAAGCAACTGCAAGCACAACTATCATGGCTGTAACTGCAAGCTTAACAACATTACCGTTGGCTGTTCTTGCGGCGACACCTGCACCTGCTGCGAAAGCTACGAAGACTAATTCAGCAAAAGATAAAATCATGGCGCGGTTTAACCGCGCCTTTTGCGTATTATTTATTAAAGCTGTCCTTTAAAGAAACTATTTCGGAAAGCGTAAATCCGTTTGCCGAGCTTTTTTTGTAATAGCCAGTGCGCATAAGCTGAAAAGGCTTATCGTCCTCGCTTTCCGCAAGATAAGGCTCGGCAACGCCGTTAAACGACTTCTCGCTGTCCACGTTAAGCCTTTCGGCGTAATCCTGGTCGGCGTATTCCTCGTCCTTTAAAAGTGGCTGATACTGCTTGAATACAACTTGCTTGCCATATTTTACATCGACCCACTGAATGACACCTTTTGCCTTAACCTCGGACGGCTTGTCCGAGCCGCTTTTAGTTTCGGGGAAGTAGGTACATAATATTTCTTCCACTTCGCCATCGCTATTAAGCTTTACGTCGTCGCAACGGACGATATAAGCACTTTTAAGGCGAACTGTTCCGCCCTTATACAGCCGCTTGTATTTGGGCGGCGGATTAAGAGAAAAATCGTCCCTGTCTATATAGACCGTACCGGTAAACTTTATACCCCTTGTTGTGCCGTCCGCCTTCATCGGGTTCTTTTCAAATGCCAGCTCTTCCTCGCCGACGTAATTCGTTACGGTCAGCTTGACGGGGTTTAAAACCGCCATAGCACGCTCGGCATTTTCGTTGAGATTATCACGGATACAACTGTCAAGCTGCGCCTGACTCACTACCGAATAAGCCTTTGCAACGCCTATATCCGCGCAGAATTTTTTAAGTGCTTCGGGCGGGACACCGCGATTTTTAAGTCCCGCCACCGTAGGCATTCTCGGGTCATCCCAGCCGCTGACAATTTTTTCGTCGACAAGCTTTTTGAGATACCTCTTCGACATAAGCATATTAGTTATATTAAGCCTTGCAAATTCTATCTGCCTGGGCAAAGGGGCTTCGAAACCCGCCTTTTCGACAAACCAGTTGTACAAAGGTCTATGATTCTCGAATTCGAGCGAGCAAAGCGA
>CATJZR010000105.1 GCA_949745625.1 uncultured Eubacteriales bacterium
AAGTCGGCGACGGGTATACGATAGAAACAGGCGGAAAGTATCTCGAATGTTTGAAAAGCGGCACGCACATTAACGTTACGTTGCAAAGCAGTTCTTCGGGAACTTGGAAATTTAATTCGGAATTGAATACGTTTACGTGGGGAATAGACGGAACCGAGTATTATCTCGGAACACGCACCAATAACGGTAAAACTTATAATACGATTTCCGCAAGCGATATAAAGTATATTACGGGCGACAATGCGGCGAACGTGGGCGTAACGCAGTTTATCGTAGACTTTGTTAAGGTTGGCGGCGATACGCCCGTGCCTCCCGCAGAGCTCGAGTCCATAACCATAAACCCCGCTTCTCTTTCGATAAAGGTGGGCGGAACGCGTTTACTTACCGTAACACCCAGTCCAATTAATGCCGAGTTTGCGGTAAACTGGACGTCGTCCGATACGTCCGTAGCAACCGTTTCCGCTGACGGTACGGTTACCGCGGTTAAAGAGGGAACGGCGATTATAACGGCAACGAGTAAGAGCAATCCGTCGATAACGGCAACGGCGACGGTTACGGTTACCAAAGATGCTACCGACCCGAGCGTTTCGGACGTCGAGGCTTTCCGCGAAGCAGTTGCGGCGATACCTGCAAGCGGCTCGCTCGAAGTCAGACGGACTGCTATAAATAACGCTATCGTGTTATACAATGCCTTAAACGCCGAGGACAAAGCTTCCGCTACTGCGGAAATTGCGGGTTTACAGGCGGCAATAGACAGCTACAACGTGGCGGTTAATTCCTACAACTCGGCTGCAGACAGCTCAGACAATTCGGCATTGAAGGGTGCTGGTAGCTTTTTGAAAGGGGTTGCCGCATTGATAAAGGCGTTGAGAGGTGAGTGATATGAAAAAACCTATATTCATTATTGCGGCAGTATGTGCCGCGGCTGCATTCTTCGGCGGATGCCAATCCTGTAACTCCGAGCCGACAGATAATAAAAAGGGCGGTTATGAAGCGCTGAACGATTTGCTTGCGCTCGATTATTCGGGCTTTAAACTTACGGTAACCGATACTTTCGACGCGGAAACCTCGCTTAAAAGCGTATACGAAATCGAGTATTCGGCAAACGGCGCTACCGTTAATTACAGCATTGAAAGGTTTGCGGAAATTTCGCTCGGTACGCCGGTAAGCTCTGCCAAGGTTACGCTTGAAGGCGCTGCCGTAATCAAAGACGGAGTAGTGGTTTCCGTCGACGGCGACGACGTAAATATTACGGCTGATGCCGCAGAAACGGGGCTGAACTTTAAGGAAGAGTATTTTGAAAATACCCAGTTTACAGGTATCAGCTTGAAGGCGGACGTTAAAAATGCAAGCGGGTTTTTAGGCACCGATATTGCCTGCACCGAGATGAAGGTACAGGCATATTTCCCGAAATCTTTAGACAATATAAAGATAACATATAAAACCGACGGAGGAAATCACGTCGAATACGTCTACAAATTCACACTTTAAAGTCAAAAACGGGCTGTTAATATAATTCAGTTAAACTATTGACTTTTGCAATTATTCATTGTATAATGATTTATGAAGTTAATATGTTTCGCATTTTGTTACGTATTAACAGCCTTGATTTAATAATAATTTTCGGTTGGGGGAATCATTTTTGATTTATATGCTACGGAAAGAAATAATATTTTGTAATACGATATTAATTCTGTAACATTGTAATTCTATGTTTCCCCCGTTTTTACGTTTCAAATGCGTAATGCGGGGAAACTGCGCCGAAGATTTAAAAAAATTTAAAACGGAGATTTATTATGTCAGGTATGGGAAACATTGTTTGCCTAAACGGAGTTAGCAACGTAGATGCGGTATTTTTTACCGTTTGTGCGGTAATTATCGCGCTCATTATTGCGGTATATTTCCTTATTCCCGTTTTCAATAAAAAACTGTATAAGGAACAGAGGGAGAATCTGCATAAACGCGAGGCTGCTTTCAAGTCTAACAACCTGCAAAATTCCACCCCTGCCGAAACGGAAGAAGACGCGGAGACAGAGGCGGAAAAGCCCGAAGCTTCCGAAGAAAAATAACCTATGAAGCACGGAAAACTTTTTGCCAAAATTATATATTATCTTTTTACCTTCACAATGGGCATAATGCTGGCGGTGTTTCTTCCGTTTATCCTGATGTCGGACGGCGAATGTCTGAACATTATGGAGGATGCGCTTGAAGAGGGCAGATACAGCGACGCAATGCTTTTGGTCGGAGGGTATTTCGACAAACGCGAGGTTTTTAAGTCGGAGTTCGAGAACGGCGGCGGAATAGTGCTTTTCAGCTCGGCTACGCTGGTATATTTCGACGACGAGGAAACCGAGGACGAAACGAAAATACATAAATCTTACGCGGGCTTCGTATACGGCACCAAGGACAGCTATCCTGTAACGTCTCAGGTTGCGAATAAGACCAAAATGCTGGTTGAGGACGGAACGGGGACCGAACATACGGTTCAGCTGTTGGACAGCGACCTTAACAACGATAAGATAAACGATACCATTGCAACCTATTATACGAACGGATTTTTCTTTGTGGATTTGGACGAAGATACGTTTTCGTCGCTAAGAAAGCTGAAACTTATCGACAAAGACGGGAACGTATTTCAGGAAATAGGTTTACAGCTCGATTATGAGGAAGAGTTTTTTGCCGACGTAGACGATTTCGTAAACGAGTACAACCGCGATTACAAGTCCGAAAAGCTGACCGAACTGCATGAGAAGCTGCTCGGCAAATCGGAACACTATACGATAAGCTCGATGGGGGTTGCTCAGTCCAGAGCAGACACGAAGGCGGCGATTATAGTCGTTGTATATTTCGTTTCTGTGTACGTAATAGCGGACTTCCTGCTCGGGCGGCGATTTATTCTGAGGTTCTTCAAGTGGTTCCTGTACAAGGTTTGCAAGGTTAAACCCAAACAGAAAAAAGCGCCCAAACGCAGCGAAGTGTTCGGAAACGATTACTACTGTCAGGTCAGCTTCGAGCTTGACGTTTCGGAAGTCGAAGGTTTTTCCGAAAGCGTCAATATCAGATACACGTCCGAAAAGGGCGAAGCTATTAACTTCATTTTATTGAAGCAGGAAAATTATAAGTCTACCCAACGCATTAAAGCGGGCGAATACGTGAATATGTGGATAGACATAGATAAGGCGGAATATGCAACGCAGGACCTTCCCGAGGCGCTTACGGTGGAAGGATACCAAAAAGCATTTAAAATAAAAATTTTAAGGCGAGAGGAAAAACGCGATGAAAATATCAATTCAAAATCTGACTAAAGCGTTTCCCAGCAGAGTCAAAAAGGGTGACCCCGTTATTGCCGTAAACGATATGAACATCGAAATTCCCTCCGGAAAATTAGTCGGTCTTTTAGGCCCGTCCGGTTGCGGAAAATCGACTACGTTGTTTATGCTTTCGGGGCTCGAATCTCCGACGAAGGGTAAAATACTTTTTGACGAGCAGGATGTAACGACGCTTGCACCCGAAAGAAGAGGTATAGGTCTTGTTTTCCAGAACTATGCACTGTATCCCCACATGACTGTAGAACAGAATATAATGTTCCCGCTCACGAATATGAGAATTCCCAAGCAGGAAGCTAAAGCCAAAGCTTTGGATGCGGCGCGTTTGGTTCAGATAGAAGATTTACTTGCACGTAAGCCTTCCGAGCTTTCGGGCGGACAGCAGCAGCGTGTGGCGATAGCCCGTGCGCTTGTAAAAATGCCCAATGTATTATTGTTGGACGAACCGCTTTCAAACCTTGACGCGCGTTTGAGATTGCAGACGCGTGAAGAGATAAAGCGTATTCAGCGTGAAACGGGAATTACCACGGTGTTCGTAACTCACGACCAGGAAGAGGCAATGTCTATTTGCGACATTATGGTCGTTATGAAGCTGGGTATAGTGCAGCAGATAGGCGAGCCGCAGGCTATATACGACAACCCTGCAAATTTGTTTGTTGCAAATTTCCTCGGTACTCCGCCTATTAACATATTTAAAGGCAAAATCGAAAACGGAATGGCGTATATCGGCGACGAAGCGGTCGTCAAAGCCGGCAAGCTTGAAAATCAGGAAATATATATCGGCATAAGACCGGAGGGCTTTATTTACGACCCGAAGGGCGCTCTTTCGCTTGACGTTGACCACGTCGAGGTTATGGGCAGAGATAAGTCTATAGTTTCGCGTCACGAAGCTTCTACCAAGCCTACGGTAAGGTCGATTATCGATTCTGACGTAAAGCTTCCTTCCGACACGGGTATAATGAAATTTAAGGTTAAGCCCAACAAGGTCTTCTTATTTAATATGGATGAAGAGAGGATACTGTAATGGCCGATAAAAAAGAAAAACCGGAGGTTGGCGAGGTAAAAAAGGAAGAGGTTGCCGAAAAGAAACCGGCGTCTTCCGCTAAAACCGCGACAACCAAGTCGACAGCTGCTAAACCCGCAGCAAAAACTGCGGCGTCAAAATCGACTGCCGCAAAGTCTGCCACGAAAACTACTGAGTCCAAGTCGGCAGAGAAAAAACCGACTGCCGCTAAACCCGCAGCGAAAACAACGGCGACGGCAAAGTCGGCGGCTAAACCCGCTGCAAAAACTACTGCGGCTAAGTCCATGGCAGCTAAACCCGCTGCGAAAACTACTGCGGCTAAGTCCACGGCGGCTAAACCCGCTGCAAAATCAGTGACAAAGTCTTCCGCGAAAAAGCCTGCGGCGGCTAAACCAGACGAGGTCAAGCCCGTTGCCGAGCCTGAGATTGTTGAAGAAATCAAGCCCGTTGCGCAGCCTGAAACCGTAGAAGAGGTTAAGCCTGTTGCGGAGACACCCGCCCCCGAGGCTATTGTGCCCGATACCGTTCAGCCCGAGCAGCCCGTCCTGCCCGTTACAGAGGTTAAGGAAGAGCCTGCAAAGCAGACTATTATGCAAAAAACTGCAGGGGCATTCAAGACTGCGGGAGCAAAAACAAAGGCGGCGTGCGTAAGTGCGGCGAGTACTGTAAAGGGGTGGTTTGTAAAGGGCAAGCCCGTAGAGGCAACGGTCTCAGAGGGCGACGTTAACGCCGAAATGAAAACCGTGCTGTCCGGCAGCAATCTTTCCACAAAAGAGAGGATAATCCGTTTTTGCCGTTCGCAGACGGGCTGGCTTTTCGTTTTGCCCGCCGTAGTGCTTATGTGCATATTTACGCTTTACCCGATTTTCAATGCGTTTATACGCGCGTTTATGGAAAATTATATGCCCACCAACAAGGCGCATCCGTTCGACGGTTGGGGCTTTGAAAACTTTGTAAGGGTTCTTAAAGGCGATACGGGAATGGGCGGAGCCAACTTCTGGCAGTGCCTCCTCAATACGTTTATAGTTACAATAATATCCGTACCTCTTTCAATACTTATTGCATTGCTGATAGCGGTTGCATTAAGCTCTATTAAGGCGGTGCGTAAAGCATATCAGACGATACTTTTCCTGCCGTATCTTACCAACGCACTGGCAATGGGTGCCGTTTTCGCTACGTTCTTCCAGATTATCGGAACGAAGTCGAATACGGAAACCATCGGTATGGTCAACAACTTTTTGGGTTGGTTCGGCATTTCGCCTATAGACTGGTTAAACCCGAACATGCACGCATGGGGTTCGGGAACGGTAAAGGTTTACTGGGCTAGCTACCTTGTTGCAATTATATACGACGTCTGGGCGGGACTTCCTTTCAAAATTTTAATTTTGTTCAGTGCGCTTCAAAGCGTCAACAAGCAGTATTACGACGCTGCTAAAATCGACGGCGCTTCGCGTTCGAAGGTTCTTTGGAAAATAACCGCTCCCATGATTTCACCTATGCTTTCGTACCTGTTTATTACGGGTATAATGGGCGGAATGAAATCGTACTCGTCTATTGTCGGTTTGTTCGGCGAACAGATGGGTCGTGACTTCAATATGGGTACAGTCGTCGGATATATTTACCAGTATATAGATAAAGGACAAACGGGATATGCGTTTGCGGGCTCGCTGTTGCTGTTCGTTATCATAATGATAATAACCGCAATAAGTAACTACGTCAGTAAAAAGCGCGTAACTTATACTTGATTAGGGTGAAATATGGCTAAAAAATCAAAAAATACGGAAAATATTGAAGAAGTCGTTGAATCTCTCAATCCTGTCGAAGTCCCCGTTGCCGAAGAAACGGTAAAAGCGGAGACTGACGGGAGCGTAGTCAGCGCAAAGGATTCTACACTCGACCAAACGGTTTCAGCGGTCAAAACCGATGCTGCGATTTTCAACCGTCAAGGGGTTGACGTAGACATAGTTAAAGAACGTAAAAAGCAGAAAATACTGCACATTTCTAAAAACGTATTCGTTTATGCGTTTTTAACCGTTTGCGCAGTGCTTGCTTTCCTGCCGTTCTACTGGATGATTATTTCATCCGTCAAAACGGAAATGGAATTCCGCGAACCCAACCCGACGTTTTTCCCGCATACCTTTAAGTGGAAAAACTACGCGGCGGTATTGACGCAGACTTCGTCAAGCACAAGCGGTTCGTTCTGGCAGATACTGATTAATACCTTGACGGTAGGATTGATTTCCACCTCAATCGGTGTAATCGTTACGATAGTTACGGCTTATGCCTTGGCAAAAATGAATTTCAAGGGCAAAAATCTGTTGTTCGGATTAATGATGGCAACAATGATGATACCCGGCGAAATGTACACCATTACCAACTACCTTACAATTTCAAGCTGGCACTGGAACAATTCGTTTACGGTACTTATTCTGCCTTTCCTTGTCAGCGTTTATTACGTCTACCTGCTTAGAAACAACTTTATGCAGATACCGAATTCGCTATACCAGGCGGCAAAGGTCGACGGATTGTCGGATATGGGCTATCTGGTAAAGGTAATGGTTCCTTTAACGGCGCCTACGCTAATTTCGATTACGCTGTTAAAGTTTATCGGTACGTGGAACTCTTATATCTGGCCGCGCCTTGTAAACAGTCCCAACTGGCAGATGATAACCAACTGGGTAACGAGAGGCTTTGTAGACAGAGGCGGCGAGCTGTACGGCGGCTTCTACAGCCCGTCAGAGCCGTTAAACACCTTAAAAATGGCGGCGGTCTGCATGGTTTCGCTTCCGTTATTCATTCTGTTCATCTGTTGCCGTAAATACATTATGCACGGCGTATCGAAGAGCGGAACCAAGGGCTGATATGCGGAATTTTCCGCAATCGGCGGCATCAACAAAGTTAAATTAAATTTTTTAAAGGAGAAAAAAATTAATGAAGAAAATTGTTTCACTAACCTTGACGGCAGCCTTAGCTGTGTCGTGTACGTCGGCTCTTCTGGCTGGTTGCGGAAGCGAAGGTATTTCGGATTACGAGCATACCATCGTTTTCTATTCGTCGCAGGGTGATGCGCTTGTTCAGAAGACGGCGGTAGCTATTAAAAACTTCGAAGAAAAGTACCCCGGTTGGAAAGTATCGCATGAAACGCCCGGAGGTTACGACGAGGTTAAAGAAAAGGTTGTTTCCGATTTGCAGGCAAATTTACAGCCTGACGTAGCTTATTGTTATCCTGACCACGTGGCAGCGTATTTGTCTACCGAGCAGGTTATCGATATGACTCCCTTTATAAATTCTACCGAAACGCAGACCGCGACTATCAATGGCGAGCAAAAAGAGGTTACGGTAGGCTTTACCGCAGAAGAAATTGCCGATTTTGTACCCGGCTACTATCAGGAAGGTATCGCTACAAATTACAGCGGTTACGAAAATTACGGTTTTACGGCGTCGTCTATGCTTACGCTTCCTTTCGTAAAATCGACCGAGCTGCTGTATTACAATTCGGACGTGCTTACTAAGCTTAATCTGTCGGTTCCCAAAACATGGGACGAATTATGGGCTCAGGCTCCGAAAATCAAGGAACATTACCCCAAAGCAACCGTTCTCGGCTACGACTCGGAGGCAAACTGGTTTATAACCATGTGCGAGCAGAACGGCTGGGGATATACCAGCGCCGACCCCAGTGAACATTATCTTTTCAATAAGGACAACGAAGGGCTTAAATCCTGGCTTACCACGTTGAATACCTATTATGAAGACGGTTGGCTTACGACTCAGGAAGACTACGGCGCATACACTTCGGCTCTGTTTACAAAGGGTGTAGAGAACGACGCGGGCGGTACTGTTTACTGCATAGGCTCGTCGGGCGGCGCTTCGCACCAGTCGTCCAACGCATTTAAAGCAAAAATCGCTCCCATTCCCGGAACGAAGAAGAGTGACGGCTCGATAGATAATTCCGTAATTTCGCAGGGACCTTCGCTGGTTATGTTCAATGCGGGGCACGGCGTATCGAACGCCGATGAAAAGGCAAAAATGACCTTCCTTTTCATCAAAGAATTGCTTGACCCCACCTTCCAGGCAGAGTTCTCGATTGCTGCGGGCTACAACCCCAGCCGCGAATGCGTATATCAAATTCCTGCTTACGTAGAGCACATGAGTCAGGAAGACAACATGACGGCTATGGCTTGTCAGGCTGCTAAGGATTTAGCCGACCGTTTCTTTGTTTCCCCTGCATTTGTCGGTTCTTCTACCGCACGCGACCAGGTAGGTAACGTACTCTATTACGTTATGCGCGGCGAAAAGAATGCCCAATCGGCATTGGAAGACGCATACAAGAACTGCGGCGGAAAAATACAAAAATAAAACTATCAAACGGTGAATTAAATGAAAAAAATCCTACGCATAATAGGTGCATTAGTAATAGTGTGTTGCGGCGTGTTGGGCTTATCCGCTTGCGGAGAGAACAAAAAGGTTGCCGATAATACCGAGTATTACGATGCGGTAACCAAAACCTTAAAGCTACAGAAATCTTATACCGACAAGTGCTTTTATAGCGACGGTATAGGCTCTGCAAAGGTTGCATCGTTTACCGACGGCGACACGACACTGTTCAGGTTGGATAAAGCCGACCCCGTACTCGGCGATACTGTCAATATCCGTTATTACAGTATCGACACGCCCGAATCGACGGGCAGCGTTGAAAAGTGGGGCAAGGCAGCTTCGCTGTTCGTTCAGTCGCAGCTTACGTCTGCAACCGAAATTGTTTTGGAAGCAACGGGTGTTCCCGCAGTAAAGGACAGCTACGGTACGCGTTATTTGGGTTACGTTTGGTATAAGACGGCGGATTACGGCGAATTCAAAAACCTCAACCTTGAAATAGTCGAAAACGGCTTTTCAGAGAATAAGGGTATAAATACCAACGCATATCCTTATTTCAATAAGTTTAAAGAGGCAAACGAATTTGCCGCGTCTATACAGCTTAGACTTTATTCCGAGCTTGACGACCCGCTTTACAGCACCGACCCCGTAGATACGAGCATTAAAGAATTCAACGAAAATCCTTTGGCGTTCTATAACGAGGAGTTTGACGCCGGCTCAAAAATACGATTTACGGCATATTTGAAGTCGATTACAATTTCGGCTTCGGGAACGCATACGTTCGTTGCCGAGCAGTACGACCCCGAAACGGGTAAGACCTATTCGTTAAACGTATACACGGGCTACAATTCATCGCCTGCGTCGTCTATGAAATTAGGTCACTTGTATCAGATTGTCGGAAGCGTTCAAAAGCATTACGGCGTATATCAGATTGCGGGTCCCGTTTACAGTGCGCTTTATCCGGCGGACGATAACACCCATATTAAGCAGAGAGATTACTACTGGACGTTTAATTCGGGCGTAGGATATACGTCTCATAACAGCGCGACGCTTTATTCCGATATAACCGTAACCGATTTAAAAATCGACGGAACGGTTATGACGGTTACGGGCTCTGCGCAGCAGTGCAAGAGTAGCGGATATGCAGATGCCAAATCATTTACGTTTGAGGTCAAGGTCCCTGCGGGCTATACCTCCGAATTGAAGGTCGGCGATAAATTCTCTGTAAACGCGTATAAGCTTGACGGTACCAAAGACACAATGACTATTAGCGATGTTAAAAACATTGTTAAAAAGTAAAAAAATAAAAACAGGAGAATACAATGAAGAAATTTTGGATAACTATTTTATCCGTTCTGATGCTTGTCACCAGCGTAGCGTTTGTTGCGGCGTGTGACTCCTGCGGCGGCGACGTGCTGACAAACTA
>CATJZR010000106.1 GCA_949745625.1 uncultured Eubacteriales bacterium
GTGCAATGGTAATCTCGCGGGGGCTGGGCAATTCGGAATTTCCGCTGCGCCTTTTCAACCGCCCCGAAATAGTGGTAATAGAAATAAATTAAAAAACTCGGCTTAGCCGAGTTTTTTAATTATTTATTCTTCCATATATTCCATAATGTCTTCAACATTACAGCATAGTATTTTGCATAGGTCATTAATTTTTGCAGTACTTAAACCGTTTCCTTTCCTTATTCTGTCAATGTAGTTGCAGAAAGAATGTTCGATTAAAAACACAGCCCAAGCTTTTTTAAAAGCTCGGGCTGTTTCGTTTTGACAAGTGATAAAATAAGTTTCAAGTATAGCTATTATGATACGTTGATTGAACGTAACATTTATTTTATAAGCAGGGCGAGCACCGCTTTAAGCAGGTGCAGCTTGTTTTCGCCCTGTTCGAGCACGGCGCTCAGCTTGCCGTCGATAACGTCGGCGGTTACCTCGACCCCGCGCGACGCGGGCAGGGGGTGCATAAACATTGCGTTGGGTTTTGCAAGGCTTAAAAGCTCGCCGTTTATCTGATAGGGCAGTAAAATTTTTCTGTCCTTTTCCGACGGCGCGGTGTGGTAATTGTAGTTGTCGGTATATACGACGTCTGCATTTTTAACCGCATCGGCAGGGTTTTCGGTTATAAAAATTTTTCCGTACTGCTCCGCGCGGGTAAGGTGCTCGCGCTTGACTGCAAATTCGGCTGGAGTGGAAACTGCAACCTCCATACCGCACTTAATCGCGCCCATGATGAGCGACACCGCGTTGTTTTCGCCCTTGCCGACGTAAGCTATTTTCAGCCCTTCCAGCTTGCCCTTCTTTTCCCAGACGGTGTACAAATCGCAAAGGGTCTGCAAGGGGTTGTATTCCTCGTTTTCCGAGTTGATTATGGAAACGGGCGATACCGCGCAGAATTCCTCTAAATCGCTTTGGCTGATGTGTCTTGTCACAAGTGCGCCCACGCCGTAGCGCGAAACCACGTTTACTATATCCTTAATATTTTCGCCTGCCTGCATATCGTTGCTGCTGTACGGCAGGTTTACGCACACGCCGCCAAGCTGACGTACGCCTATTTCAAGCGCGGAGCGCGTCCTCAGCGACGTATCGCCGAAAAGCAGCGCAACGGTGGTACCCTGCAAAATGCAGGTGCTTTCATGCGCGGCGAATTTCGCTTTCATCGCCTTTGTTGCGTACAAAATTTCAAAAATTTCTTCCGTGGAATATTCGGCAAGCTTGGTTAAATGCTTGCGGTCTATTCCGTAGGAAGGGGAGTATCTGTTAACATCCATAAAATACCTCGTTTAATTTTAGTTGCTGCGTTTGCTGAATTCGCAGCCGCAATAGCTCTGGCGGTAAAGCCCGTATTGTTCCGAAAGCCGCAGGCTGCGCAGATAGCCGCCGCGCTTTTTAAAATCCGAATACAGCCAATGCACGGATTTGCCGACGGAAAGCTGTTCGCCTATGCGGTTGATAAGCGCGGCGTTTTTCAAAGGGCTTATAGTAAGCGTTGTTCCGAAGTAGTCGCAGCCCAGCTTTTCCGCGGCTTCGGCTGTCTTGGCAAGTCTTAGTGCAAAGCACGCTTCGCAGCGCTTTCCGCCTTCTTTTTCGCTTTCCAGTCCGCGTACCGCCGAATAGTATTCCGCAGGGTCGTGCCCGCAGTCGGCTATTTTCGCCCAGCCCGTTTCGTTTATCAGCCGTAAAAGCTCCGCCTTGCGCTTTAAATATTCGCCGTCTCCGATATTCGGGTTATAGAAAAAAACGGTAATATCGAAAAACTCTTTCAGTCTTTCAAGGCATGCGGACGAGCAAGGCGCGCAGCAGCAGTGCAGCAGCAGCGAAGGCTTTGAGTCAAGCGCGCTTATCTGATTTTCCATCAGCAGGTTGTAATTTTTTGCGTTCACGGATAAAGTTTAACACTTTTATAAAAAAAATACAATAATTTTTGCCGAATTTAGCCCCGTTAATGTTGGAATTAGTTTAAAAACGTGCTATAATAACCGTAATAAGGAGTTTATATGTCAAGTTTGAAGCTTAACGGTGTAAATAAAATATATCCGTCGGGAACGCTTGCGCTCTACGACGCAAACCTTGAAACGGCGGACAGAGAATTTGTCGTTATCGTGGGAGCGGAGGAAAGCGGCAAGTCGACTCTGCTCCGCGTTATAGCGGGTCTGGAGGACGTATCCGAGGGCGAAATTTTTATAGACGGCAACGACGTGACCGAGGTCGAGCCCAAGGACAGGGATATTGCAATTGTTTTCAGAAACGACACGCTCTATCCCGCGCTCAACGTATTCGACAATATGGCGTTCGGACTTAAAATAAGAAAGGCTTCGCCGGTGCTTATCGAACAGCGCGTCAAGGCAGCGGCAAATGTTTTGGGACTTACCGACATACTCTATCGCAAGCCGAAAACGCTTACCTCGGCTCAGCGCCAGCGCGTTGCGTTGGGCAGGGCGATGGTGAGAGAACCCAAGCTTTACCTTTTGGACGAGCCTTTGGCTGGACTTGACGGCAACTTAAAGGCGGAGCTTTTAAACGTAATCGTCAATCTTCAGGCGAGAATGGAGGGCACCTTTATTTATGCCACAAAAAATTTAAGCGAGGCGTTGACGATAGGCACGCGTATAATCGTTATGAAGCACGGAACTATTCAGCAGATAGACACGCCCGCCAATCTATACGACTATCCCGTGAACGCGTACGTCGCGTTCTATATAGGCGCGCCGACGATAAACTTCGTCAACAACGCGCGTATAATTAAAGAGGACGGGGAAGTATTCGCCTGCGACGGAGAACTGAAAATAAAGCTTGCGGATAATATTTTAACCCGCTTCGAAAAATTTGAAGAGTATATCGATACCGACAAGCGTGTAATACTGGGTATCCGTCCCGAGGACGCGGCGGCGGTTAACGGAAGCGGCGCGCGCGTAACGAAAGTAGAACATGACGGCGCGGACTGCTACGCCGAATGTGAGTATTGCGGGCATACGCTCGTTGTAAAGACAGACGGCGGACGCACCGCGGGAGACTGCGCGGTGACTGTAGACGAAACGCGTCTGTATATTTTCGACGCTCAAACGCGGCTTACGCTGCTTGCACGCGACGGCGGCTATTATGAAACGGGCTTTGCCGACGCAAACTCGACGCCGCTTACCTTTGCGGAAGAGGAAGAGCTGGTTAAAACCTTTAAGTCCAAAAAGGCAGAGAAAAAGAAAAAGTAACGATGACCCCCGCAAAGGGGGTCGTTTAAATAAGCGTAATTTTGTAAATAATAAAGTATTATGTGGTCAATCGTATTAGACGCGTTTTTGGATACGCTCAGGGTTTTTCCGTTTCTGCTGGTCATATATATTCTCATAGAATTTTTAGAGCATCGGACTTCGTTTTCTCAAAAACCCCGAATTTTACAGGGCAATCTCGCGCCCCTTATCGGCTCGGCAACGGGACTTATTCCGCAGTGCGGCTTTTCCGTTATGGCGGCAAAGCTGTACGACAGGGGGCTTATCCGCACCGGTACGCTGCTTGCCGTATTGCTTGCAACCAGCGACGAGGCGTTTATAATTTTGCTGTCTGACGGAACCAGGGCGCAGGCGATAATGCCGCTTGTTCTCGTCAAGCTGATAGTGGGTATAGGCGTGGGCTATCTCGTAAACTTTCTGTACACCGCAGAAAAGCTTACGGGCGAGTGTGCCGAAGAGATACACGCTTATTCCTGCGGCAGAGAGCACGAGGGTAAAAGCGACGTAAGGGTTTACCTTGTAAATCCGCTTCTGCACTCGTTACAGATAGGCTTTTATCTGTTGGTGGTTAACCTAGTTTTTGCATTTGTAATCGACGCGGTCGGCGAGGAAAAAATAGCCGAATCCATGATAGGCGGAACTTACTTCCAGCCATTTATAACGGCGATTATAGGGCTTATCCCGAACTGCGCGTCCAGCGCGGTTATAACTGCGACTTACATTAACGGCGGAATAACTTTCGGAAGTTGCGCCGCGGGACTTTGCGCCAACGCGGGGCTGGGACTTGTAATTCTTTTCAAAAACACAAAAAAAATAAAGCGGAATATTGTTTTCGCGCTGACGCTGTATTTAATATCGGTTGCCGTCGGCATAGTCGTTAACTGTATTTGGTTGCTGTTTTAAAAATTGCATTTTTTCGGCGTTAAAAAAGTTGACTTAATTTTCCGCATTTGGTAGAATTAAGAAGCTTTAATATTAACTGCGTAGGCGAAGGAGGGTAGAGAGGTATGTCAACTATAAGAGTAGGCGATAACGAGTCGGTTGAAAGCGCACTGCGCCGTTTCAAGAGAAAATGCTCGCGCGACGGTATAATCGGCGATTTGCGTAAAAAAGAATTTTACGAATCTCCTTCCGTAAAAAGACGCAAAAAGACGGAAGCGGCAAGAAAAAGAAATAAAAACTGATTGAAAAAGGTCTGTTCGGCAAAACGCCGAACGGACCTTTTACGTTAAACAATATGTCGTATTATGTAATTAATTGTTGGAAGGTCGACTTATGGAAGATATAAAAAATCTGGCTCATGCCGCAAAACAAAGGCTTAAAAACAATTTCTGGGAAGACTGCAAAAAGAATTTCGACGCGGGTGCCGTTCAGGCAAAGGCGCTGGGGCTTAACGAGGTCAAGGTTAAGTCAACCCTTAAAACGCGCGTTAAAAGCGAAATAAAGGGCGAAAAGCAAGATGCGTTCTATCTCAGGGTCAAGGCGCTTTTGGACGCCGAGGGCGAGGTTTCGGACGCAATCGGCAGGCTTACCGACAGGGAATATTACGAAACCCTGTCCTATGAGGAAAAGCAGCGTTACACGCTCGCGCTTTCGACGAAGTATTTAAGGGCGCTTGAAAAATACCGCAAAGAAAAAGAACTGGGAATTTAATGCTTGACTTATGCGAGAGCGTTCTGCTATAATGTAAGCGTTCATCGGAGGGTGGATAACGCAAAAAGTTATTGAAGCCGGATAAGATGGCGGGTGGAATTCCCGTTTTCTTGTCCGTCTTTTTTTATAAGTCAAGATATGAAAATTCAGTTAAGCGACCATTTTACTTACAAAAAATTATTGCGGTTCGTTATGTCGCCCGTGCTTATGATGGCGTTTTTGTCTATATACGGCGTAATCGACGGACTGTTCATTTCCAACTTCGTCGGCGAAAAACCGTTTGCTGCGGTAAATTTGATTTATCCCGTAATTATGATTTTAGGCTCGGTTGGTTTTATGCTGGGCACGGGCGGTACGGCGATAGTTTCCCGACTTCTTGGCGAGGGTGACAGGGTCCGCGCCAACAAATATTTTTCGCTGTTTATATGCGCCACTGCGGTAAGCGGCGTAATTTTTGCCGCCGTAGGCGAAGCGCTTATGGGATATATCCCTAAGTGGCTGAAAGCGACTGAAGATACTTACGCCGACTGTCAGTTATACGGCAGAATACTTCTTGCGGCAATGCCGTTCTTCATGCTGCAAAACGTCTTTCAGGCTTTCTTTACGACGGCTCAAAAACCTATGCTCGGCTTTATCGTGACCGCCGCGGCGGGCTGTTCGAATATAGTTCTCGACGGCGTGCTGGTCGGCGCATGCGGGACGGGCGTTGCGGGCGCGGCTATCGCAACGTGCGCAAGTCAGGTAGTCGGCGCGGTGCTTCCCGTATTCTATTTCGCGTCCAAAAACAGCAGCCTTTTAAGGCTGGGTAAACCGCAGTTTAAATTCAAGGTTTTGCTCAACGCGTGTGCAAACGGCTCGTCCGAGTTCGTCAGCAACGTATCCTCGTCCGTGGTCAGTATGGTTTTCAATTATCAGCTTTTAAAGCTTTTCGCAAACAGTGACAATGCGGAATACGGAGTTGCTGCGTACGGCGTATTGATGTACGTTAACTTTATTTTTATTGCCGTATTTATAGGCTACGCCATAGGCACCGCGCCAATAATCGGCTATAATTACGGCGCGGGGAATAAGGAAGAGCTGAAAAACATATTCAAAAAGAGCATGGTAATAATGGCTGTGCTGGGCGTAATTATGACCGCGCTTGCCTTGGGGCTTGCCCGACCTGTTTCTATGCTGTTCGTCAGGAATAATCCCGAGCTTTTGGATATAACGGTAAATGCGTTTTATATTTGTTCGTTTTTGTTTCTTTTCGCAGGCTTTTCGATTTTTGCCTCGTCAATGTTTACGGCATTCGGCAACGGGTTTATATCCGCTTTTATATCGTTTATGCGCACGATAGTCTATCAGATTTCAGCCGTGCTCGTTCTTCCTATATTTTTGGGCGTTACGGGCGTGTGGCTGTCCACGATTATATCGGACGTTCTGGCAATGCTCACTGCGATAATCTTTATAATTTTGAAAAGAAAGAAGTACGGCTACGTATAAAAAAACGCCCCCCGCGGGGGTGTTTTTATTTGACCTTAATCATCTCGTCGTATGGCAGTTGCGTATAGCCGCATTTTTTATAGAGAGCGACGGCGGGCTTGTTTTCCTTTTCGACTTCGAGGCGTAAAACGCAGTCGGGATATTTTTCGTGTAAAAAGGTAAAAAAACATTTGCCTATGCCGCGTCCGCGCGCGTTTGGTTTAATATACAAATCCTCTATCCATACGCAATTTTTTCCGAACTCGGTCGAATAGCTCTTTGCAAGCATTGCGTAGCCTAAATAATTTCCGCCGTCGGTAAAGACGTATCCCTCGGCGTATGGCGAGCTGCCGACGCAAGCCGCTATATCGTTTTCGAAAATCTCTTCCGAACCGTTGGTATGCACCGCGTCCGAGGAATAAAAGACGCGCATCATTTTTTTGACGGCTTCACCGTCGTTTCGGGTCATTGCCCTTATTTCGCAAACCATGGCACGATTATAATTAATTTTTGCGATTTTGTCAAACCGTTTGTATTTCGGGCGCGGCTATGGTATAATTTAATATATGAATGCAATACTTGACAAACTTAACGAAGAACAGCTTAAACCCGTCACCGATACCGAGGGCGCGGTTTTGGTGCTTGCGGGCGCGGGCAGCGGCAAAACGCGCGTTTTAACGTCGCGCATAGCGTACATACTTTCGGAAAAGAAGGCAGACCTTTCGGGTATACTCGCAATCACCTTTACTAACAAGGCGGCGGGCGAAATGAAGCAGCGGCTTTCGGATATGCTCGGCGGGGGCGACGGAAAATGGATTTGCACCATACATTCCATGTGCGTCAAAATTCTCAGGGAATACGGCGGTAAAATAGGTGTAAAGCCCAATTTTTCCATTTACAGCGAGGTAGAGCGCGCCAACGTAATAAAGAAGGTGTATAAAGAGCTTGACTTCGACGACGAGCAGCTGTTAAAAAGCGCGAAGTATCATATCGGCAACGCAAAAATGCTCGGGCTGGACCCCGACAGCTACGGCGCGAAATACGCCTACGAACGCGGCATTGACGACGTCGTCGTAATATACGAAAAGTATTGCAAAAGACTGAAAGAGAACAACGCGCTCGACTTCGACGACCTGCTTATCGAAACGCTGCGCCTTTTAAAGAACGATAGGGATACGCTCGACTATCTTTCGGACAAATTCCGCTATATCCACGTAGACGAGTTTCAGGACACCAACTCGGTACAGTACAATATAATAAAGCTGCTTGCGGGCAGGCACGGCAACCTGTTTGCCGTCGGCGACGACGACCAGTCTATATACGGTTGGCGCGGAGCGGAAATAGAGAACATACTGCGCTTCGATAAAGATTTTCCCAATGCCAAGGTCTACAAATTAGAGCGCAACTACCGTTCTACCAAAAGTATACTTGCGCTTGCCAACAGTATTATAAAAAACAATTCCCGCCGCCGCGGAAAAACTCTTTGGACGGAGGCAGACGAGGGGGTGAAGCCGCAGTACTAACAAGCTGAAGAGGAGGCGGGCGAAGCGCTTTTCGCCGCCCGCAAAATTTCCGAAGCCGTAGCACGCGGCGCAAGGTATTCCGATTTTGCGGTGCTTATGCGTATCAACGCGCTCACCCGCTCGTACGAGCAAGAGTTTTCAAAATACAATATTCCCTTTAAGGTGTTCGGAGGATTCCGCTTCTACGAGCGTAAGGAAATAAAGGACGCGCTTGCGTATCTTCGCCTTATAGCAAACCCGTTCGACAGCGAGGCGGCTGAAAGGATAATTAACGTGCCCCGCCGCGGCATAGGGGGCAAAACCGTGCAGATTATGAACGAATACGCGCAGAGTACGGGGTTGTCGCTTTACGATGCTTGCGTCGACTGCGACCTGCTTGCCGTATCGAAAGGCGCGCGCGAAAAGCTTAAAGAATTCGCGCAGCTTATAAAGCAGTTTATTATATCCTCGCAGACGGAGCCCGTTGCGCAAATCGTTCGCGACGTCATAAACGCGACCGACCTTCGTTCGGCTTACGACGACGGAACGGACGAGGGCGACGGAAAGCTTGCCAACCTCGACGAATTTATAGCCTCGGTCGACGATTTTTCGCGCCTTAATCCCGAAGCCACGCTCGATGAATATTTAAATCAGGTCACGCTGTCGTCGGATACCGACGACATGGACGAAAGCGATTGCGTTACTATCGCAACCATTCACGCGGTAAAGGGACTTGAATTTCCATACGTGTTTATCTGCGGTCTCGAAGAGGGGATAATGCCCTCGTCGCGTTCCGAGAGCGACGGCAGAGATGCCGAGGAGGAGCGCAGACTGATGTACGTTGCAATCACCCGCGCTGAAAGAGAGCTGTATCTCACCCGCTCGAAGTCACGCTATCTGTACGGGCACAGGGATTTGACCGCGCCGTCCAAATTCATAAAGGAGCTTGCAGGCGAGCTTGGTATTCAGATTTCGCATCACGTAGAAAAGCCCCGCCTTCAAAGCTACGACGACAGCGGTTACCAAAGCGATATTCCGCCCCAAACGGTATCGTTTAAACCTTCGGTTTCAGCGTTTTCCGCACCCAAGCAAAGCAGTGTAAAAAGCTACGCCGTCGGGCAGAGGGTAATGCACAAGAAATTCGGCGTGGGAATGATAATTGCAATAAAGAACGGCGGCACGGTTTTAAACGTGGCATTCGACGGTCAGGGAATTAAGGAGCTGTCGGCATCTTTGGCGCCGCTTGAAATAATATAAAACGCAATAGTTAAAGGTATATATGAGCAGATTAGACTATCTTATTGAAACGCTCAATAAATGGGCTTACGAATATTACGTTTTGGATAATCCTTCGGTTGAGGACAGGGAATACGACAGACTTTACGACGAGCTTAAAAAGCTTGAAGAGCAGACGGGAGAGGTGCGTTTCGACAGCCCCACGCGCAGGGTCGGCGGCGAGCCGCTTAAAGGCTTTACCCGCCATAAGCATATAGCGCGGCTGTACAGCCTCGATAAATCGGTAAGCTTTGACGAGCTGGACGCTTTTTTTGCGCGCGTCGGCAAGGCTACGGACGCGGACGAGTACACAGTCGAATACAAGTTTGACGGACTTACGATGTGTCTGACATACGAGAACGGCGCTTTCGTACGCGCCACGACACGCGGAAACGGCGTAGAGGGCGAGGACGTCACGGCGCAATGTCTTACTATAAAGTCGTTCCCGCTTCGCATAGATTACCGCGGCACGTTAGAGGTTCAGGGCGAGGCGGTAATGCGTTTGAGCGTGCTTGAAGAGTACAACAAAACAGCAAAGGAGCAGCTTAAAAACGCGCGAAACGCGGTCGCGGGCGCAATCAGGAATCTCGACCCCAAGGTCACTGCCGAGCGAAAACCGGAAATACTCTTTTATAATGTCAACTATATGAGCGAGGGCTTGCTTGACACGCAGACCGAGCATTTCGAATTTTTGAAGAAAAACGGCTTCAAGGTATTTCCCTTTGTAAGGGTATGTAAGGGCGCGGACGCGGTCAGGGCGGCTATCGGGGAAATCGAGGTCGGGCGCAGAGAGCTTGACGTTCTGACAGACGGCGCCGTAATAAAGCTTAACGACTGCACCGTGCGTGAGGGACTGGGCTATACCGATAAATTCCCGCGCTGGGCAATGGCTTACAAGTTCGAGGCGGAGGAGCGCGAAACTACGGTAACGGACGTGGTTTGGCAGGTCGGCAGAACGGGCAAGCTTACCCCGCTTGCTTTAGTCGAGCCTGTCGAGCTTGCGGGCGCCACCGTCAAAAAAGCCACTCTGAACAATTTCGGAGACTTGACCAAAAAGGATGTTAAAGTTGGAAGCAGGGTTCTTATACGCCGCTCTAACGAGGTTATCCCCGAAATACTCGGCGCGATAGGACATACCGACGGCAGCACGGAAATCGAAAAACCAAAATTTTGCCCTGCCTGCGGCAGCGCGGTTGAGGAAGTCGGCGCAAATCTGTTCTGCCCCAACAAATACTGCCGTCCGAGGATTATCGGTAAAATAGAGCATTTCGCGCAAAAGGACGCAATGGATATAGAAGGGCTTTCGGAAATGACCGCGGGTCAGCTTCACGATACGCTGGGCTTAAAGCAATGTTCCGAGCTTTACTCTCTTACCGCAGAGGATTTGGCGCGGCTCGACGGCTTCAAGGATAAAAAAATAACCAATCTTTTAAACGCCTTGCAAAAGAGCAAGACGGTAAGCTTGGACAGATTTATTTTCGCGCTCGGAATAGACGGTGTCGGCAAGGTCGCCGCAAAGGATTTGGCTAAGGAATACGGCAGTATAGCCGCGCTTTCGTCTGCGGACAAAGACGGGCTTGTGTCGCTTGAAAACATAGGCGAAATTACCGCGGAAGCTATCTGCGGTTGGTTTGCGGATGCGGATAACTCCGAAGAGGTCAACCGTCTTTTAAGCGCGGGAATATCGCCTACGGTAGCAGCGGCAAAAGCGCCTGTGGACGGTGTGTTTGCGGGGCAGTTCGTCGTGCTTACCGGCACGCTTGAAAACTATAAAAGAAGCGAAGCGCAGAAATTAATAGAGGAGCGCGGAGGCGAGTGCCAGAGCTCGGTAACGGCGAAAACCACGCTTGTAATCGCGGGCGAGGCGGCGGGCTCCAAGCTCGACAAGGCCAAAAAGCTCGGCATAAAAATAATCGACGAAGCAACTTTTACGGAAATGTTGTTTAATAAATAAATTGAGATATTGTCACGAATTTGATTTTTATATACACTATATATTAATAGAAGGAGGGGGCAAATGAAAAAATTTACATCATTTTTATTGGCGCTTGTTTCGATATTAGCGGTAGCGTTGGTTTTTGGCGGCTGCGACGATAAGGACGAAGCAGAAATAATACGAGAATTAAATTAAAGTATCTTCACGCGCATTTAATTGCGGACTATCCCGACGCGACGGTTGACGACGTTACGATAGTGAAATATTACGGGCAATACGGTAATTCTTACGTTGCATTGATAAGCAACGGTTATCACGAATATAGGGGAGTAATATCGCAGGAAACTATTAAAGATTTAGTATTTACTTATACAAATACAAATTCGGTTAAGGTATTTGACGGAGTACGGTTTTATAATTTAAAGGAAGCTTATTTAATTTCGATTTTAACTATGGAAGATTTGCAGTTACTTCATAGACAGTTTCCCAAACCGACAGAAGAGGGTAACGAATTGCACGGTGAACCGATAAAGTAAAAATGTGTTCAGTGATAAAAATAATCGGCGAA
>CATJZR010000107.1 GCA_949745625.1 uncultured Eubacteriales bacterium
CCGAAGGGACGGTGAGCTCTTACCTCGCCATTCCAACCTTACAAGCACGCTTGCGGTATATTTCTGTTCACTTTCCTTGAAGTCGCCTTCTCCTGCCGTTAACAGGCACCCTTGCCCTGCGATGCTCGGACTTTCCTCACGCCGCTTTCGCGGCCCGCGACCGTATAATTAACTCAAATTTTTTTCATTATAGCACAATACTAAAATTAAAGAAACTATTTTTTGTTATTATTTATTGATTTTTTACGATGATTGTATTACAATAAAAGTACTAATGTTTTGGAGCTTTAAATGAAAAAAACAAAAATTATCTGTACTCTCGGCCCCGCAAGCAATAACGAAAAGGTATTATCCGAAATGATTGACGCGGGCATGAATGTTGCACGACTTAACTTTTCACACGGAACGCACGAGGAGCACGCGGCTAAAATCGAGCTGGTAAAGCGCGTGCGCGAACGCAAAAAAGCACCCATTGCAATTATGCTTGATACAAAGGGTCCCGAATTCCGCATTAAGACATTTAAAGAGGGAAAAATCAAGCTGAAAGAAGGCGATACCTTTTCTTTTACCACGGAAGAAATAATCGGTGATAAGACGCGCGTTTCCGTTTCCTTCAAAAATATTTGCGAGCAACTTTTTCCCGGCGACAAAATTCTTTTAAACAACGGACTTATGGTGTTCGAAGTTACTAAGGTAGAAGCGCCTAACGTCATCTGCAAAACCATCGTAGGCGGCGAACTTTCGGACAGAAAAAGTATGTTTTTCCCCGATAAAGAACTGGATATGGTATACCTGTCCGAACAAGATAAAGCCGACCTTAAATTCGGTGTAGAGCACGGAATAGACTACGTTGCATGCTCGTTCGTTTCAAAAGCGCAAGATCTTATTGATATAAGAAACTATCTTGAAGAGTGCGGCTCGGAGCCCGGCAAAATCGAGCTTATAGCAAAGATAGAAAACCGTGCGGGCGTTAAAAACCTCGACTCTATCGTGGAAGCGAGCGACGGCATTATGGTTGCTAGAGGCGACCTCGGCGTTGAGGTACCCTTTGAAGAGCTACCCTGCATTCAAAAAACCATTATAAAATCCTGCCGTATACACGGTAAGCGCAGCATTACCGCAACGGAAATGCTTGAATCGATGATAAAGCAGCCCCGC
>CATJZR010000108.1 GCA_949745625.1 uncultured Eubacteriales bacterium
AAATTTTATTAAAACTGTTGCAAAAATCGGCTTTATGTGATAAAGTTTATATGCTCAATGATTTTTTAATATAGGGGGTTTTCTATTTTTTTTACCCTTTCGGGATTAAATCGTATATTATTTGACATACAACTAATGGCATAGTTGTATCCGTTTTCGTGTGTCAAATAATTAAAATTATGAAAACCGAAAAAATCATTGAGCAAGCATTAAGGGTACTCTATTGCGGGCAGCCTTTAATGGTTGCCCTTATTTTTTTGTCCGCAAAAAGATACGGAGGTTTTTATGAGGAAAAAGTTACTCGTTGCATTCATTGCAACAATCGTTACTTTCTGTTTCGTATTAACCGCCTGCGGCGGAGAACAGAGAGAGAACCATACCCATACATTTGACCAGCGTAACAGTGCGTCGAGGTATCTGAAATCCGAGGCAACCTGCACGCATAAAGCGGAATATTATTTTTCCTGCTCGTGCGGTGAAAAGGGCGCGGAGGGGTTCGAATACGGTGATTTGGCGAAACACGTTTTTGAAAATTACGTTTCAAACGATGATGCGACGTGCAGTAAGTTTGCAACCGAAACGGCTACCTGCAAAAACTGCACGGCAACGGATACGCGCGATATTAGCGACAGCAAAAAGCCGCATAGCTTCACTTTTGAAGCTGCAAAGCAAGAGTATCTTAAAACTGCGGCTACGTGTACGTCAATGGCGGTATATTATAAATCCTGCAAGGACTGCGGCGCAAGGGGAGAAGAAACATTTGAATACGGCGAACCTGACGGGCACAATTTTGTCAACGGAGTTTGTTTCGGTTGCGGCAGAGGATATACCGAGGGGCTACGCTTCAGTATTGCGTCAGGGTCTTATTTGGGCTATAAAGTAACGGGGATAGGCACTGCAACGGAAACGGACGTCTGTATACCCGACACGTATATGAATATTCCCGTAGTCGAAATCGGCTTAAATGCGTTTAACGGCAATAAGTTAATAAAACGCGTAACCATACCCGACGGCGTTTGTTTAATAAGCGGCTACGCATTCAGAGATTGTACTTCGTTGGAAAGCGTAACAATACCGGACACCGTTACTATGATATCAACGGGCGCATTCGGCGGGTGCAGCTTACTTAAAAGCGTAACCATACCCGAGGGCGTAACGGTTATCAACGGCAGCGCGTTCGGCGGGTGCAGCTCTCTTACAAGTATAACTATACCGGACAGTGTGACGAAAATTGGAACCAACGCGTTCAGCGGATGCACCTCGCTTAAAAGTGTTGCGATAGGCAAAAACGTTGCAGAAACCGGCAGCGCAATTTTTGCATATTGCACCTCGCTTGAAAGTATAACGGTTGACGCGGAAAATAATAGTTATCACAGCCGCGATAATTGTCTGATAGCTACCGAAAGTAAAACTCTGATCAGCGGCTGCAAAAACAGCGTAATAGCTTCTGACGGCAGCGTTACGGCTATTGCAGGAGGCGCATTCTACGGTTATACCATGCTTGAAAGTATAATTATACCCGAATGCGTGACGGCTGTTAATAAAGGTGCGTTCGACGGCTGTTCAAATCTGATAATATACTGCGAAGCCGAAAGCCAGCCGGACGGGTGGAGCGAGGACTGGAATTTTATTAACCGCCCCGTAGTTTGGAATTGCAAAAACAACGACGTTGCGGATAACGGCAATATATACCTTGTTGCGGACGGTATAAGATATAGCTTAAAGGACGGTGTCGCTACCGTTATTAAACAGTCTGAAAATATAAGCGGAGCCGTTGTTATTCCGAATACGTTAACGCATAAAGGTAAAACTTACGAAGTCGGGTCAATCGCCGGAGAGGCTTTCAAAGGCTGCGTTCTGGTTACGGATATAACCATACCCGACAGTGTGACGAGTATCGATGTTAACGCATTTACGGATTGCGTTAATCTGATACAGACGGAAAACGGCGTAAGTTACGTGGATAAATGGGTAATAGACTGTGACTCTGCCGTAACAGAGGTGGTTTTAAGAAGCGATACGAAAGGAATAGCGGCATACGCTTTCAATCTTTGCCGCAGCCTAAACAGCGTAAAGCTCCCTGACGGGATAACGGGCATAGGCAACAGGGCGTTTGAAGGGTGCCGCAGTCTGACAAGTATAAATCTTCCGCAAGGAGTAATAAGCATCGGTGAAAGAGCATTTATGAATTGCAATTCGCTTATGCAAATAGTTATGCCGGACAGCGTAACGGACGTCGGCGGCGCGGTTTTTTACGGTTGTGAAAAGCTTACCTCGGTTACGTTAAGCAATAACATAACTTCACTGCCGTCCTTTATTATTACGATTAACAACATTAAGGACGTATACGGTTTCTTCGGTAGCTGTGCTTCGCTTGAGGAAATAGACATACCCGACAGTGTCACAAGTTTTGGTGAGGAGGTGTTCAGGGGTTGCGCTTCGCTTACGGAAATAGATATACCCGACAATATTACAAGTATCGGTGAGCACGCGTTTGCGTTCTGCAGGGCGCTTACGGGTGTAACTATCGGCAACGGAGTGACGAGTATAGAAAGGAGAGCATTTTATGAGTGCAGCGCGCTTATAAAAATTGATATTCCCGATAACGTGACGGCTATAGCATACGGTGCATTTCAGTCATGTGCTGCGCTTACTGAAGTTACAATAGGTAACGGCGTGACAAGTATAGCAGAGGGCGCGTTCTGGTACAGCAATGCGCTTGCGGCTATAAACGTTAAGGAAAACAATACGGCGTATGCAAGTCTTGACGGAATTCTTTATAATAAAGCCAAAACGGAAATTTTATTTATTCCGAAGTTAATTGAGGGAACAATCACCATTCCCCAAGGCATAACTACAATAGATGAATTGGCGTTTAGCAACATGAGTCTGGTTACGGAAATAATAATACCAGACAGCGTGACTGAAATCGGTGACGGTGCATTCTACGGTTGCGGCGCGCTTACGGGTATCAGATTTAATGGCACCAAGGCGCAGTGGGAGGCGATTGAAAAAGGCGAATTTTGGAATGAAGAAACGGGCAATTATACCGTTCACTGTACGGACGGTGATCTGGCAAAAAGCTAAGCCTTAAAAAAACAGGCGCGGAGTGCAAAATTTGCACTCCGCGCCTTATGTTTGATTTTCGGTTAAGCAATTAAGATACGCCGGTTGAGCGTAAGGCTCAACAGCCAGAGCAGGTTTTGCAGTTGCCGCTGCACTTTTTGGTTTGTTTGCCCGTTGCTGAAAACATCTGTCCGCAATAGCTGCGTTCGGCGGGCTTGCCGCAGTCGGGGCATAATACCTGCTCGTCGAATTTTTTTACAAACTCTTCGAAGCCTTTGTTGCAGGTTTTGCAAAAATACTGTAATACAGGCATATCAACCGTCCTTCCGTCTGTCCTTTTTTCTTTTACGCCTTACGCGTTTTTTAAGCGGTCTGCCTTTTAAAAGCAGCGCGCCTATCAAACCCGTAAAGGCAAACGTCAGCGCTATTACCAGCCAGAACCAGCCCGTTTCCTTGAACGTTACGCCGTCTTGCCACGGCACGGGCATATTCATTCCCCAAAAGCCCGCAATCATAGTGGGTATGGCGAGGAGAATGGTGATTATGGTCAGCTTTTTCATAGTATTGTTTGCGTTGTTTGAAATTACCGACCCGTAAGCGTCCATGGTGACGCTTAAAATATTTTTATAGATATTACAGGTTTCGATTGCCTGACGGCTTTCGATAATAACGTCGTCGTAAAGGTCGCGGTATTCCTCTCGCGTGGCGACGCCCTCGACCTTGAACAGCTTTTCGTGCACGCGCTCGTTCGAGTTCAACGAGGTGGAAAAATAGACCAGCGAATTCTGTAAATCGAGCAGCTGTATAATCTCGGTGTTGCGCATAGTCTTTTCCATTTCGGTCTGAATACGGCGTGTTTTACGGTCTATCTGTTTGAGGTAATATAGAAACCGCTTTGCGTTGCAGAGCATAAAAGTAAGCAGGAAATGCACCCGGTTGCGCGTATCTATCCGCTCGCGTCCCGTTATGAAATCCTTTAAAACGGTGTTGCCTTTAAGGCAGACCGTAACGATACATTTTTCGTTATAAATAACGGCAAGCGGGATGGTGGTGTAATCGTCGCCGCCGCCGTCGTTCTCTTCGATAAGCGGACAGTCGACTATAAACATTGCGTTGCCGTCGTCAAACTCGGTGCGCGCGCGCTCTTCTTCGTCGAGCGCGGCTTTCAGCATATCCTCGGATATACCCGTCAGCGCGGATATGCTTTCGCATTCATCGTCTGCCGGGTTGATAAGGTCAACCCAGCATCCCGACGTAAATTTTTCAGCCTGGACGGGCGCGCGTCCGCCGTCCGATAAAAAGAATTTTATCATAGCTTTAACCTCTATAAAATTTTGTAAAAAAAGTGCACGGAAAATTCCGTGCACGTCAAAATTCTATTTCGGCTTTTGTACGGAAAATTCTACTGCATATTAAATATTATAAAACAACTTGGGTCCATATAATATTCCTCTGATATTTTTAAACATTATATATTATTTTATTTGATTTGGCAAGTAAATGTTAACGGTCAGATTACTATTTTACCTTCGATAAACGAGGAGAAGAAGCCCTCCAAATCGCCGTGCTTCAAAAAGCTTGCAAACAGATTTTCGCTGGGCGCGATAGAATAAAGGTTCGCGCCGAAATACTCTTTAAGCGAGGATGTGAACTTCTCGTCGCCTATCGCCTGACGCAGCATATCGAACATAATCAGTCCCTTGTTGTATGCAATATTCGAATACTCGTACTCGCTTTCGTACTTGGAAAGGTGTCTGTTCATGGTGGTGTCGGTTTCGCCGAAAATCTGGCTGAACACCGAGAAGTACGCTCTGTATGCCTTGGTTGCCGAGCCGACTATACCGGTGCGGGTAAATCCGTAAGTGGGGTGGGTTTCGAAGAACATGAGCGAGCTGTATTCGGCAAGTCCCTCGTCCTGCCAAGGGTTATTCAGCTGGTCACTGCCTACCATTGCGTACCACCACTGGTGCGCGTTTTCGTGAACGATTGTGTACGCGTTTCCGTTAGAATCTAGCTTGTCGCTAATCATGGTAAGCGCGGGATATTCCATACCGCCGTAGCAAAAGCCCGTCTGCACCACAGACAGGGCGGGGTAAACGTAATTGCCGAAGGTAGAGTTGAAGTACTCGACGCTTTCTGCGGCAACGGAAAGACTGACCTTTGGGTTTTCGTCGCCGTAGTAGTAATATCTGACGTCGGTGCCGCCGACCGTACGGGATTCGACCTTGAATTTGTCGGAAAGCACCATTGCGAAATCGCGCGCGTTTTCAAGCGTATAGGTGCATTTCTTGCGCTCGCCCGCGGTTGTTTCCTTGCCCGCCTTCCCGCTGGTCGCCGCGGTATATTCCTTGGGCATATCGAGCGTTACTTTATAATCCGAGCATTCGGACATAAAGGGGTCGCCGCAATAGTAGTAGGGACATTCCGTGAAGCCCTCGCTCGTATACGCGCAAAGCACGGGGTAGAAGTTGCCCAAGTTTACGGTGTTCTGCGTGACGCCCGTGCGGTGGTTGACCTGCGCGAGATTCAGTGTGTAAGTGATTGTAATATCCGCGGTCTCTTCGGGATATACAGGGGTTAAAAGCGTGACGGTGAGTATATTTTCGTCCTCGCCGCCTATATTCCAGCCCGCACAGTTTTCTACGCTTTCAACCGTCATGGAGCCGTAGCTGGCGCCCGCATAGTACGCGCTGTCCGTATAGCTTTGCGAAACGGGCTTGAATTTTGCGCCCTCGCGGAAGGCGTTGCCGTAGAGATTGAATTTCAAATCTCCGATTTCGTTGTCCGTGTCGTTGTAATAGGTGAAGTTCACCGTGCCGCTCAGCGTCCGCGTTTCGCTGTCATAGGCGGCGAGTATGTCGTATTTGTTTGCGCGGGTTTCCTCTTTTCCGCACGCGGTCAGCGTAAGCGTCGCCGTCACCGTGCACGCGGCAAGGGCAAGGCAAATAAGTTTTTTCATTAAAGCACACCTCTTAAAATTCTTAAAATATTGTATGCGACGCATTTTAAGGTTAACACTTTTCGTTAAAATTAAATAAAATGTATGGTATGGTTTTTTGCGTGGTGGCGGACGGAACGCTTAAAAATTTCAAGACCTTGCCTGAGTGCGACGTAGCGGTATTCGGCTTTAACGGGCTGGGTGAGGTGGACTACGAAAAAGAGTTGAAGGGCATGTCGGATAAGTTCGAGGACGCGGCTCGCCTTTCCAAAGCGGCGGGCTGCGGGGTGCTTTGCGGCTGTTATACGAAAAGCAGGGGCGTCGTCAGAAAATCGGTGTCGGTCGCCGACGGAGGAAAGCTGCTTGGTATTTCGGATATGAATTTCGTGCTGGACAGCGAGGACTACAAAAGCGGCGCCGGACTGGGCGTGTACTCTGTCGGCGGTTACAAAATAGGGCTTTGCATCGAAAACGATTTGCTTTTTCCCGACGCGTTCAAGGCGCTTGCGCTTTGCGGCTGCAATGCGGTTGTCGTGTTTATGGAGGAGGTCAAAAATATCCTGCCCGCCATTGTAATAAGAACTTATTCCTACATTTACGGCGTGCCCGTTATTATGTGTGCGGGCAAAACAGCGTTCTATTCCGAGGTCACGGGCGAGCTTGCGACCTCGTCGCTGCCTGTATCGTATTTCGATGTCAGCACCTGCCCGCAGTACCGCAAGGTGACTATGCGCACCAAGGGGCTTTACAACGATTTTAGCGAAGACTACTGATTTATGTGAAAGCTGCGTATTCGGCTGAGCGGTTTTTTAGCGACGTAAAGGGCATACTGTTTTTGACGCAACCGCAGGCGAACTAATTTATTGAAGACTGTTAAAAGGTTTGCTAATTTGCTTGTATTTTTTTTTAAACGCTGTTATAATTAAACTGAACCTGCCTATCCTTACGGCAAAAAGCGGGTTCGGCAGCAATATATAAACGGAGTTGCTCTATGCTGAGTATGACGGGATACGGAAGAGGCGAATACAGGGAAGGCGGTATAGAACTTACCGTCGAGATAAAGACTGTCAACAACCGTTATCTCGACGTGTCAATCAAATCTCCGCGTGTGTTTATCGCCTGCGAGGACGTAATCCGTTCGGCGGTGCGCGAAAAGCTGACACGCGGGCACGCCGACGTTTTTATATCTCTTTCGGATAAGCGGGAAAAGTGCAAAACGCTGTACCTCGACGAGGGAACTGCAAAGGCTTATGCGGATGCCGCGCGGCGTATTCGCGAAATGTTCCCCGATGCGGCGGATGATTTTGCTGTGACGTCGGTGCTGCGTTATCCCGACGTAATTCGTGCCGAAGAAAGCAATGCGGCGGACGGTGAACTTCTTACCGCGCTTACGGCGGCGCTTAATGCGGCGCTGGACAGGCTTAACGCAATGCGTGAGACGGAGGGCGGCAAGCTTGCCGCGGACATGCTTGCGAGAATGAAAACCGTAGAGGGATACGTGGCGTCGATAACCGCCCGCGCCCCGCAGGTTGCGGAAAATTACAGGTCTAAGCTTGAAGCAAAAATGAAAAAGCTTTTAGATGGCGTCGAGGTGGACGAGGGTAGACTTCTTACCGAGGTTGCGCTGTTTTCGGATAAAAGCAACATTGACGAAGAGCTGACCCGTCTGGGCTCGCACGCGGCGCAGTTCAGACAAATCTGCTCGGAAAAGCTCGTGGGAAGAAAACTGGACTTTCTTGTTCAGGAATTCAACCGCGAAACCAACACAATCTGTTCAAAGTCCAACGATATAGAAGTTACGCGGTTGGGGCTTGCGATGAAAAACGAAATCGAAAAAATCCGCGAACAAGTACAGAACGTGGAGTAGTTGATGAACAAACTGATTGTAATATCCGGTCCGTCGGGCGTAGGAAAGGGAACAATAGTCAACGAGCTGTTGAAAAAGGGCGATTACGCTCTCAGTATTTCCTGCACTACGCGTCCGCCCAGAAAGGGTGAAACGGAAGGGGTTTCATATTTCTTTATAAATCGGGACAAGTTTCTTTCTATGATTGAAGAGGGCGGTTTTCTGGAATACGACAATCATTTCGAAAACTTCTACGGCACGCCTAAGGACTTCGTTGAAAAGCAGCTGCAAACCAAAAACGTCATTCTCGAAATAGAGGTGAACGGCGCGCTCAATGCAAAAAAGTCATACCCGCAGGCAATTTTAATAATGATACTGCCGCCCAGTTTCGACGAATTGAAGTCTCGTCTTGTAGGGCGCGGAACGGAAAATTCGGAAAAAATAGCCAACCGTATGAGCCGTATCGATTACGAGCTTTCGCTTCGGGACAAGTACGACTATATTGTGGTGAACGACAACCTTGACAGGGCGGTCGGCGAAATCGAAGAAATAATAAAAAATTCTTGAACGAGGTAAATATATGATAAATAATCCTTCGGTCGATATGCTTATCGACAAGCTCGGCGGAGACGAGGCTCCCGCGTCTCGTTACTGCCTTTGCGTGGTAGCGGCAAAGCGCGCCCGTCAGATACTCGAGCACCACATGGCGCAGGGACCCAACCCCAACGAATATCTCAAAGAGATTTCGGTTGCGTGCCGTGAAATTGCCGACGGCAAAATCAAGTATACGAAAGATTAACATTACTGCGGTTTTCAGGCAATGAAAACCGCAATAATTTTCATAGGGGGCGTAACGTGTTCGCGCAGGTGATAGTGGATATTGCGCACAGTCAGGTGGACAGGGTTTTCGAATATTCCTGTCCCGACGGATTGAAAGCGGGCAGCAGGGTCAAGGTGCCGTTCGGCGGCAGAAAGATAGACGGCTTCGTCATAGGCGTAAGCCCCGTTTCGTCGTACCCTGCCGACAAGGTCAAGCCCGTTGCGGAGGTCTTTGACGAGCCGCCCGCGATTATTCCGGAATGTCTTGCGCTTATGGAAAGGATAGCAAGCCGCTACCGCGTGCCCAAAGCCGCGTCGCTTCGGTTGTTCATGCCGTCTGAAATGCGCCTTGGCAAGGTGCGTGTATCGGTAAGGCGTTTTGCCCGTTTTGTAAAGGATATTCCGCTGTCGGCGTCTGCGAAAAAGCAGCGGCAGGCGCTTGAATTTATCGGGAGCGTCGGAGAAGCGGATTACGCCCGCTTTGCGGAGGAGTTCGGCAGGGGCGCGGTTGACGCGCTGGCTGCAAAGGGCGCGATAGAGGTTGAGGAGCGCAGAATTACCCGCAGCCCGTTTTCCGAGCTTGCGCCCTCCGGCGAAGAGAAAATACTTACCCCCGCGCAGCAGCAGGCGCTTGAAAGCATAGAGAAATCCGACAAGCGCGTTCACCTTATCCACGGAGTGACCGGCAGCGGCAAAACGGAAATATATTTAAGCGTTATCGCTCGGGAAATCGAGCGCGGCAGAACGGCTGTTTTTCTCGTCCCCGAAATATCGCTTACCCCGCAGATGCTGGCTCAGCTGCGCGCCCGTTTCGGCGGCGCGGCTGCGATATTGCATAGCGGACTGTCCGCGGGCGAAAAGTTCGACGAGTGGTGGAGGTTGCGTTCGGGCGAGGCGAAAATAGCAATCGGCGCAAGAAGCGCGGTATTTGCCCCGCTTGAAAATATCGGCGCGATTATTATCGACGAGGAGCACGACGGCTCGTATTCAAGCGAGTCCGCTCCGAGATATTCCACCGTCGATATAGCCAAATTACGCGCCGCATATAACGGTGCCAAGCTTATTTTAGGCAGTGCGACGCCTTCGGTTGAAACGTACGCGCGCGCGGTGAACGGCGAGTACAATTTAATAACCTTAAAGGAAAGAATAAACGGGAAGCCCCTACCCGAAATAATAATCGCGGATATGACGCGTGAGGTCAAGAGGGGCAACAATACCGCGTTTTCGGCTGCGCTGAGACAGGAGTTGGACGAAACGCTTAAACGCGGTAGACAGGCAATAATATTTCTCAACCGCCGCGGCTATTCCCGTACGCTTATGTGTCGGGACTGCGGCTATGTGGCAAAGTGCGAAAACTGCGACGTTTCGCTTACATACCATAGCGAGGAAAACTGTCTGAAATGCCACTACTGCGGCGCGAAGTACCGCATGGTTACCGCATGTCCCGATTGCGGCGGCGTTCACGTTCTGTACGGCGGTATAGGCACGCAGAGGGTGGTTGCCGACCTCAAAAAGCTTTTTCCCGAGGCGCGCATTTTAAGAATGGACAACGACACCGTTTCGGGCAAGGACGGGCAGTATAAAATATTAAAGCAGTTTTCAAATAAGGAGGCGGATATTCTCGTCGGAACGCAGATGATTGCCAAAGGGCACGATTTCCCTTCCGTAACGCTGGTGGGTATTCTGGACGCCGATATGAGCCTGTATTTTTCCGATTACCGCAGCGGCGAGCGGACCTTTCAGCTTATCACTCAGGTGTCGGGCAGAAGCGGCCGCGCGGATGAGGCGGGGAAGGTCGTTCTGCAAACGTGCTCGCCGGATAACTACATACTTCGCTATGCGGTCAGCTACGACTATAACGGGTTTTTCGAAAACGAAATCGGGCTGCGAAAGGCGACGTCGTTTCCGCCGTACTCGCTTATATGCAGAGTAATGGTAACATCGGAAAGCAACGACAAGGCGTTGCAGACTTTGAAAGAGGTCTATCTCTCGATAGACAAGCTGCGCGAGGCGCATCCCGACGAGTTTCTGTTTTTGAATAAAATGCACTCGCCGGTAAAGCGCATACAGGGCAAGCACCGTTATCAGGTGCTTATGCGTCTTACGGGCACGTCGCTTATAGAAAGTATATACGCTGTTGCGGCGGAAAATACGACAGCGGACTGCCTCGTGTACGTAGAGGAAAATCCCGCCAATCTGAGTTAAGATATTACGTTTTAAGGAGTTGTGTATGGCAAGAAAGTTCGTCGTACAAACGGGAGACCCCGTTTTGAGAGAGAAATGCAGGGAGGTTAAAAGCTTTAATTCCGAGCTTTTTACTCTTCTTGACGATATGAAGGAAACCGTCCGCGCCGAGAACGGCGCAGGGCTTGCCGCCCCGCAGATAGGCCTTAATATCCGCGCGGTCGTCGTGGACGTCGAGGAGGGCTTTTTCGAGCTTGTAAATCCCGTGATACTTGCGACCAAGGGCGAGCAGGTCGGACCCGAAGGCTGCCTTTCGGTCAAGGGTAAGCAGGGCACCGTCGCGCGTCCTTACAGAGTAAAGGCGGAGTATCGCGACAGGTTCGGCAGAAAACACAAGCTGACAGCCGAGGGCTTTTTTGCCCGCGCGGTCTGTCACGAGCTCGACCATCTGGACGGCGTTTTATATACCGACAGGGCAAGCGAAATTCACGATATAGAAGAGGACTGATTATGAAGATAGTATTTGCGGGTTCGCCCGAATATGCCGTCCCCGCGCTTAAAGCTTTACACGAACGCTACGGAGTTGCGGCTGTGATAACGCAGCCCGACAAGCCCGTCGGCAGAAAAAAAACGCTTACCCCGACGGGGGTTAAAACGACCGCGCTCGCGCTCGGTCTTCCGGTGTACGATTTCGAAAAAATCAGAAACAACGTGGACGTGGTCAAGTCTATCGGCGCGGATATAATGATAACCTGCGCGTACGGACAGCTTTTAACGCAGGAAGTTTTGGACTGTTTTCCCTCGGGTGTGTGGAATCTGCACGCTTCGCTGTTGCCCAAATTTCGCGGTGCGTCGCCCATTCAGTCGGCGATACTTGCTGGTGAAACACATACGGGCGTGACCGTTATGCGTACCGAGCTTTCGCTCGATACGGGCGATATTCTGCTGGTAAAAAGATGTGAAATAGGATATAAAAACTGCGCGGAACTCTCCGCGGTTTTGTCGCAGCTTTCTGCGGAGGCGGCGGTCGAAGCGGTGAAGCTTATAGAAGCGGGAAACCCGCAGCTTCTCGTTCAGGACGAGGCGCAAGCGACGTTCTGTAAAAAAATCACGAAGGAAGGCTGCGCCATCGATTTTAGCCGTTCGGCGCAGGATATATGCCGATTAGTGCGTGCAATGAACCCCGAGCCGTACGCATACTGCCACCTTAACGGCAGCGTTGTAAACGTGTTGAATGCAGAGCCTTCCGATGCTGCGGGCGCGGAGGGAGAGGTGATTTCCGCAGATAAGCGCGGAATTACTGTCGGATGCGGCGACGGCGCTGTAAATATAACCGTGTTGCAGCTTGCGGGCGGCAGGGCAATGACCGCCGCGGACTGTGTAAACGGCAGAAAGATAAAGGCTGGGGACAGGCTTGACTAATCCTCTGTGCGACCCCTATCTGATACTTACAAAGGTTTATAAGGACGGCAAGTATTTAAAGCAGGCGATAGCCGAAACTCCTATAGAGCCGCTTAACAAGGCGCGAACGGTAAAAATTTGCTACGGCGTGCTGGAAAAGGATATTTACCTCGGCTATATTATCGGGGCAAATGCGTCTAAACCGCCCAAAACCCCCGTAAAAATCATACTTAAAATAGCGCTGTATATGCTTGAATTTATGGACAAGCACGACTATATGGTGGTGGACAGCGCGGTAGAGCTTATGAAAAAGGCGGGTAAAGACGGAGCGGCGGGCTTCGTCAACGCGTTTCTGCGCTCGTACAAAATACCGCCGTTTCCCGAAAAGGCGGACGAAAGACTCTCTATAGAATGCAGCGCCCCGCTATGGCTTGTAAAAAAAATAAAGCGTAGCTACAAGGGCGAGGCGGCGGAAATACTTAACGCGCAAAGCGGGGGTGTCTGCGTAAGGTTTGAAAGAAACGCGGAAAAATACCTTTCGAAGCCGCATACCGACACGCCGTTTAAGGATACGTATATCTTTAAAAACTTTGTGCGGGACGAAGGATTCGACAGGGGCGAATATACCTTTCAGTCGGTGGGTTCCGTCGCAATTTGTTCGGCAATATCTCCGTGTGAAAGCCTACTCGACGCCTGTGCTGCACCGGGCGGTAAGTCTGTTTTGCTTTCGAAAAAGTGTAAAGAGGTCACCGCGTGCGAGCTGCACGCCCACCGCGTGGAGCTTATCAAAGCGTACGCCGTAAGAATGGGCGCGAAACTTACCGCGGTGCAAGCCGACTCGTCATTGTTTAATCCGGAATTTGAAAACGCGTTCGACGCAGTGCTGTGCGACGTCCCGTGTTCGGGTACGGGGGTTATCAACGAAAACCCCGATATTAAGCTTTTCAGAAAGGAAGAGGACGTTGCGTCATTAAACAAAATCCAGATTGCAATTCTTGAAAACTGTTCGCGCTACGTTAAAAGCGGCGGAGCGCTGTATTATTCGACTTGTTCGATTCTGCCCGAAGAAAACGACAGTATAGTTTATTCGTTTTTGGAAAGGCACTCGGAGTTTAAACTTGAAATCCCCGAAAGTCCGCTTGCTCACCGTAAGACGAAATTCGGCTTGCAATTTTTGCCCCATATCTCTCTCGGCGCGGGATTTTTCGTGACCGAATTCACAAAAAAATGAAAAAGATTTTACAGGATTTAAGCTTTTCGGAGCTTGAAAATTTAATTGAGGAATACGGCGAAAAGAAGTTCCGTGCGCAACAGCTTTATACGGGGCTTATGCAGGGTAAAAAAATTTCCGCAATAAATATTCCGTCGCTCCTACGCGGAAAGCTTTTGGAGGAATACGAGGACGAACCCGTTAAAATCATAAAGACGCTGACCTCTGCCGACGGTACCGAAAAGTACCTCTTTTCGCTTGCCGACGGAAATATCATAGAGGGCGTGTTTATGAAATATAAGTACGGCAACACGCAGTGCGTTTCAACGCAGGTCGGTTGCCGTATGGGTTGCAAGTTCTGCGCAAGCACGCTCGGCGGTCTTGTACGCAATCTGACTTCGGGTGAAATTCTCTGTCAGGTGCTTGCCGTCAACGCGCTCCGCTCCGAGGGGAACAAGCGCGGCGTTACCAACGTCGTTTTGATGGGCAGCGGCGAACCGCTCGATAATTTTGACAACACCCTGAAATTTCTGAAAAATGTTTCCGCGGAAGGCGGTATCGGGATTTCACCGCGCAATATATCGCTGTCAACGTGCGGGATAGTTCCCAAAATCTATGAATTGGCGGACGCGGGTCTGCCCGTTAATTTAACAATATCGCTCCATCAGACTACGGACGAGGGGCGGGCGCGCACAATGCCGATAGCCAAAAAATATTCCATTGCCGAAGTTTTGAAGGCGTGCGGGTATTACTTTGACAAGACGGGCAGAAGATATATTTTCGAATATTCGCTGATAGACGGCGAAAATGCGTCTAAGGAAAACGCGGACGGGCTTATAAAACTTTTAAAGGGCAAACCGTGTCACGTCAATCTGATAAGGTTGAACGAGGTTAAGGAACGCACGCTTAAAGCCCTTTCAGACAAGCAGGCTTACGCGTTTGCGGCAATGCTTGAAAAGGGCGGACTTTCCGCAACGGTTCGCAGAAGTATGGGCGCGGACATAGGCGGCGCTTGCGGACAACTGCGCGCAAGCTTTATTGAAACAAATAACTAACCGCGCATACGAGAATAGGGAAATAAAAATACAAAGGTTTAAGGCTGAAATAGACAGCGAAACTTATACGTTAAACGATATTCTTTACGTAAGCACAAGTTATGAAAAAGTAAATAACCTATGGTGGATTTTGCTTTTGTCTATCGGCTTGCCTGTGATAGTAATTGCAGTGATTTTAACTTTTGTTTTGTTAAAATTAAAAAATAAAAATGAAACCATAAAGGAGTAATATGAAAAAGGTAAAAAGCAGTGAAAAAAAGAAATTTATTATTTATTGGCCCGCTGTAATAGGTTTTATCATTTTAATAATTACGTTTACTTGTGTAGATGCTTTTTTCTTTCGAGTGTTTGAAAAGTGGGATAAAACTGAAATAATTTATGTTGAAGAAACAAACTTCCCGGAGAGAAGAATTGTAACTTTTGTGGTTGATAATATAACGTACAGAGAAAACGTTTATTATTACGTCAACGGCAATGCGCCCGTACCGGGGACGCCGAGTAAAGGGCAGTATTATATTGAATATCTTGTAAGCAATCCGTCGAAGTGTATGTGGAATAGAAAAGAAGCGACGATAATTTTCACAGTCGCAGATTGTTTTCTAATTATTATTTTTGTGCCGGCGTTGTTTCTTTGGAACAGAGAACTACATAAAAAACAAGAGAAAAAATTGAACAATGAGGATAAAGAAAAAGTTAAATCGTAAGACTAATAACTTTAATAAACTTACATAAAGCAAGCTTTTTGGAGGGCGAACAATGTTAATAGCAATAATAGGCGAAAGCTGTACCGGCAAGTCGACGCTTGCCGACCGGCTTAAAGACGATTTAAACGCGCAGGTATATACCGGCAAGGACTATCTGCGGCTTGCCAAAGGTCAGACGGAGGCGGAAGCGGTTTTTAAAAATTTGCTCGAAAATTCTGTAAACGGTGAAAACGTCATTTACGTAATAAACGAAAGCGAGCATTTGCGACTGTTGCCCGAGGGCTGTTTTAAAGTACTCTTAACAGCCGAGCTTGCCGTCATAAAGGAAAGGTTTGCTGCGCGTATGCGCGGAATTCTTCCGCCGCCCGTTGCCTCTATGCTTGAAAAGGGGCACGGAAGGTTTGACGGCATTGAATGTGATTTTCGCTACGGCGCGGATTACGAAGCTTTGGTAAAGGCAATCAGGGGGAAGTATGGCAATTAAAATCGCGCCGTCGATACTTTCGGCGGACTTTTCCCGAATGGGCGCGGCGGTCAAGATGTTGGAGGACTGCGGCGCGGATATGATTCACTGCGACGTTATGGACGGTAGCTTCGTCGCGCCGATAACCTTCGGCGCGCAGATGGTAAAAAACATCCGTCCGTGGACCGGACTTCCGCTCGACGTTCATCTTATGATTGAACACCCGAAATCGCAGATTAAATTTTTTGCGGAGGCGGGCGCGGATATTATAACCGTGCATTACGGCGCGTGTGCGAAAATTTCTCAAACATATCTGAGGGAAACGCTTGAAGAGATAAAGTCGTTTGGCGTAAAATGCGGGGCGGTAGTCAATCCGGACGTGCCCGTGGAAAATATTTTTTCCGTGTTTCCGCTGTGCGATATGGTGCTTTTGATGTCGGTATTCCCCGGCTACGGCGGTCAGAAATATATCGAAGAGGTTACCGCGAAAATCACAAAGGCGCGGGGATATGCCTGTTCGATAGGCAAGCCTAATATGGATATAGAGGTTGATGGCGGGGTAACGGAGGCAAACTGCGCCGAAATCATAAAAGCGGGGGCGAACGTCCTCGTTGCAGGCAGCGCGGTGTTCAACTCGCCCGATGCGTCGGTAACAATAGCAAAGCTGCGCGGCATATAATGGCAGTATGAAGTCTTGTGTGATTATATGCGTTAAACCGCCCAAGCCCGTCAGGTTCGTGCTTGGTAAATTTTACAGAAGAAAATGAAATATATAGATTTACATTGCGACAGTGCAACGGTAAGCTTCGACGCGGGATATTCCCTGTCCGACGCGCCGTTGCACGTCAACTTTAATAAGCTTGGCGCAAGCGGTTGTGCCGCCCAGTGCTTTGCGATATTTACGGACGGCGAAACAGAAACACGCTTTGCGGACTACTGCAGGTTTTTTTCATCAAGCGTAAACGCCGTAAACGACTACGGCGGGCTCATATCCTGCGTTCAATCGGGAAAACCCGCGGCGATGCTCACCGTCGAAAACCTAGGCTTTACGGGCGGAGATTTGCAAAAGATAGCCGCCCTTAAGGATAAAGGTGTTTTAATGGCTTCGCTTGTATGGAATAACGAAAACGCCCTAGCATATCCCAATCTTATAATGCGAGGCGGCGTACCCGATTTTTCCGCGACGGAAGGGCGCGGGTTGAAGCCGGCCGGCATAGCGGCGTTAGAGCTGTTGGACGAGCTTAAAATAATCGTCGACGTTTCACACCTTTCCGACGGCGGCACGGACGAGCTGTTAAGGGACAGAAAAATTCCTGCGGTGGCAAGCCATTCCAATGCCCGCGCCGTGTGTGACGTGCCGCGCAATCTGACCGACGCGCAGATTAAGGCGATAGCGGATTGCGGCGGAGTCGTCGGTGTCAATTTCTGCAAGGATTTTCTCGGCGCGGGCGACCCGTTCGACTGCATAAAACGCCATATATCGCATATTCTGAAAGTCGGCGGCGAGGACGTTTTGGCATTCGGCAGTGATTTCGACGGAATACCGACAGTAAAGGGACTTGAAGGGTGCGAGAAAATGCCCTCACTTATCGCGTACCTTGCGGGCGCGTTCGGCGCGCGGATAACCGAAAAGCTTTGTTTTGAAAACTTTGCGCGCGTTCTCAGGGAAGTGCGTCCGTAAATTGCAAATTCAAAATTAAAGTGATATAATATTCTTATGAAGAAAATCGTTATTGCGTTGCTTGCGGCTTCCGTGCTCGGCGGCGTGTGCTCCGCGGGCTGCGGGGGCGCCAAGGTTACCTATACTTTAAGCGAGGATGGCGGTAAGCATTACACCGTCAGCTGCTCTGGCGTTATCGGGCTTAAAGGCGAGTACGAAATTCCCGCGTATTACGGCGAGGGCGATAATTACGCGCCCGTAACTAAAATTGCCGCCGAGGGGTTTTCGGGCAGCGGGTTTACGAAAATAAAGGTTCCCGCCACCGTTACCGAAATAGGCACGGCGGCGTTCGGCTTTTGTTATTATCTCGAAACGGTCGAGTTTGCCGAGGGGATAGGGCTTGAAAGCTTTGCACACGGCCTTTTCGGCAACTGCCGCGGACTTAAAAGCATCTCCGTGCCCGATAGCGTAACCGCGATTGAGGGGCTCGCCTTTTCGGGCTGTACAAGCCTGTCGTCCGTGGATATGGGCGGGGTGCAGACCGTCGGTGTGCGCGCGTTCGACGGGTGTACTGCGCTTGAAAGTATATCCCTTCCGTCAACGCTTGTGACAATCGGCGACAGGGCGTTTTACCGCTCGGGGCTGAAAAGCGTGGATATTCCGCAGAGCGTTAAGGATACGGTTTACATAAATTCCGATGGCAAGGAGGCAACGCGAAAGGGGCTCGGCTTCGGTGCGTTCGAGCTTTGTACAAGCCTTGAAAGCGCAAGTATAGGCGGTGGCATAAAGACTCTGCCGTCGGCGGCGTTCGGATACTGCGTTTCGTTAAAGGAGGTGCGTGTTCCGCTTTCGGTTACCGAGGTGCAGGGCGCATATTACGAGGACGGCGCGTTCCGCTACGGACACGCTTTTTACGGCAATACGGCGCTAACCGACGTCTATTACGCGGGCGATGAACAGCAGTGGAAGGATATTGCGATAGAAATCAAAACCGCGTTCGAAAACAATATCGCAATGAATAACGACGCGCTTAAAAACGCGCAAAAGCATTATAATTGCAAAAATTAAAAGTAAGCTTTTAGAATTTGAAACACCTAAACACACGGCGGGAATATTCCCGCCGTGTGTTTAGGTAATATCAGAATACGGCTATGCGTAATCGTTATCTTCGTTGACGTAACCGAATAAATCTTTTATCGAATTTCGCAGCTGCATTCCTATTTTAATTCCGTAGTTCAATGTCCTTATTTGTACTTGAAAATCAATATCTTCTTCAAACAAATTCAATGCGGTAATATACCTGTCAATGGTTTTAAGCTGTTCTTCGGTAAACGCTGCTTCAAGCTTTTCACGGTCCTTTTTAATACATTTGTCATAGTTTTCTTCTTTCAGCTTTTCGCGGTAAGGCATCAGTGCTGTGGGAGAAAGCAAATCATAAATAACCGATTTTTCCATATTTAACCTCAAATATTTTTATATAAATGCATTATATTACGTATATTGTGCGTAAGTCAAGTATTTTACGTAAATTATGCGTAAAATTTATGTACGGGGTTAAAATTATGATTGCTTTAATTCAAATTAGAGAAAAGCTTATCGAGGCAATAAAACAAAGTGAAATAAGTCAAACGCAGCTTGCGAAACAAATAGGAATAGGTCAGCAGACAATATCGGCGTATTTGCGCGGGAAAGCTATGCCTGCGCTGGATACGTTTGCAAACCTTTGCGCTGTTCTGGATATTGACGCTAACGAAATACTTTGCGTTGATACATATAAATCCGATTAAGCATATTTGCAATAACAACATAAAAAATACGGCGGATAAATTTCCGCCGTTATTTTTTGTATGATTGATAGTGGTAGTCGGTGTTACATTAAAACAATCAATAAACACCGATTGAACGCTAAGCTTATTTAAGCGCGTTCTACCGTTTTAAGGCATCTCGTGCAAACGTAACCCGTCAGCGTTTTTCCGCCCGAAACGTAGCTAACCTTCTGGACGTTAGCTTTAAAAGTCCTTCTCGTTCTTCTTTTCGAGTGGCTTACGTTATTACCGGTCGTCTGACCTTTTCCGCATACCGTGCATACTCTCGACATATCTCTGCACCTCCGTGTTCACATTATAAGACCTTAGTAATATAACACGCCGTCAAAAAAAAATCAATCAAAAACGGCTGCCGAAGATTAATTTTTTTTGTTTTTTTCAAAATAATTGCAGGTAATCGTTAAATATTCTTGCAAAATGCCTTTAAATGTAATAGAATATAATTCGGAAAGGTAAAAAAATATGTCTGTTAATACAAGCAACGCCAACGGTAAAATTTCAATATCCGACGCGGCAATCGCGAAGGTTACCAAAAATGCCACCCTCGAATGCTACGGCATCGTGGATACTGTTTCGCGCCGTTTTAAAGATACCTTTTCCGAGCTTTTCAAAAAGCAGTCTTCGGGGCGGGGCATTAAAGTAGTTACTTCGGGCGACAGAATTTTTATCGACGTCTACGTTATTATTAAATACGGCGTTTCTATCAACGCGGTTGCAGAGTCGCTCAAAGAGAGCGTCAAATACAGAGTAGAAAAATTCACGGGAATGATAGTTGACACCGTAAACGTCAACATTATTGGGGTTAAATTGTAAGCCGTACTTTCAGCGTACGGCTATACTTGTTTATAAACTCTGAGATTAAGGAGTAATATGCAGAAAACAATCAACAGCACCGAATTCCGTAAAATGGTTGCAAGCGGTGCAAGAATGCTTGAAATAAACAGGGCGAGGGTCGACTCGCTCAACGTCTTCCCTGTGCCCGACGGCGATACGGGTACGAATATGTCGCTTACAATGCAGTCGGCGATAAAGGAAATGAACGCGTGTTCCTCTAACCGCTTTCAGGAAATATGCGACGCAGTCGCCAAGGGCGCGTTAAAGGGCGCGCGCGGCAATTCGGGCGTTATATCCTCGCAGATTTTCCGCGGGATTTGCTCGGTTTTAAAGGACACGAAGGACGGCTTCGATACCAAAACCTTTGCAAAGGCAATGGAAGCGGGTACAAAGGTTGCGTACAGCGCGGTATCTATCCCCAAAGAAGGCACAATTCTTACCGTCGTCAGACTTATGAGCGAGTCGGCGGGCAAGCTTGCTCAGAAGAACAAAGATTTCGTTGATTTCTTCAACGCTTTAATCGAGGTCGGCGACGAGGCGCTTGCAAAAACGCCCGAGCTGCTTCCGGTACTCAAAAAGGCGGGTGTCGTCGATAGTGGCGGCGTCGGACTTATGACCATAATGCGAGGCTTCCTTGCGGCAATCACGGGCGAGGAAATCGACGCTAATTCCATACCTATGGAGGCGACAGACGGCAAGGAAGATGACATGTTCGGCGACAACTCCGACATTATCAACCTTGACCTCGGCGACATAGAATTTGCATATTGTACAGAATTTTTCATTATACACATGAAGCAGATGACCACCCTTGCCGACATTGACAAGCTTAAAGAAAAGCTTATGGGTATAG
>CATJZR010000109.1 GCA_949745625.1 uncultured Eubacteriales bacterium
GCTTTCGCCGACGATTGCAAGCGTTTCGCCCTTGTAAAGGTCGAAGCTTATATCGCGCACCGCCTGCACCTTGCCGCCGTCCGTCTTGAAGCCGATTTTAAGGTTTTTAACCGCAAGTTTAACTTCTCTCTCTTCCATATCAGCCCTCCGAACCGCGCAAGCTTGGATTGAACGCATCCCTCAATCCATTGCCGAACAAGTTGAAACTCAGCATTAACAATGCAAGGAAAACAGAAGGGAACAGCGCCACGTGGGGGGCGGTGGACAACACCGACTGACCTGCGGCGATAAGCGTTCCCACGCTCGTGATGCTACCCGAAGATAAATTTATAATACCGAGGTACGAAAGATTGGTTTCGGAATAAATCATGCTGGGTATAACCAAAGCACAGCTTGTGACAAGCGTGCCGAGCGCGTTGGGGAAAATATGTTTCCACATAATCCTTCTATCGCGCGCACCCAGCGTTCTCGCTGCGAGCACGTATTCCTGATTTTTGTAGCGATAGAACTGCATACGCGTAGTGCCCGCCATACCTATCCACCCCGTAAGGAAGAATGCTATAAACAGCAAAAGTATCTGACTGGACGCGCCCATGTGAAGTTTTAAAAGCGTTATTACAATCATGAACGGAACCGCCGACAATACGTCGGTAATACGCTCCATAATAAGGTCTACTTTTCCTCCGTAATAACCCGCGACCGCGCCGTAAATAGCGCCTACGAACATATTGACAGCCGCCACCGCTATTGCGAACAAAAACGAAAACCGCGCGCCCGAGAAAAGACATGTAAAAATATCTTTACCCTCGCCCGTGCCGTTCGAGCCCGTGGTGCCGAATATAAAATACGGCTCTTCTATACCGTCCTTCTCGATTATCTTGTGATTATAAATATAGTATTCGTAATAGTTCACGCGAACCTGAACTCCGCTGGAAGTAGGGCTGGAATAAGCGTACCAGACGCCGTTTTCGCCGTCGCCGGCAATTCGCTTTTTGGACGTATAGTCGTCGGTAAAGCCCTGTTCTATATCGAATTGAGTGTAAGTCCAGTAATTGAGAATGACGTTGCCGTTATCGTCCAGCACGGGAATGGTTTTCGAGCCCTTCTTTTGCGTCTTAAAGTAGTAATTCGCGTCTTCCGTGTCCTGAGGAGCTTCCGGTCTGTCTCTCTTTTTTATCGTAGGGTAAATAACCTGAACGTCGTATTCATCCTGATAAGCCTGTAATGCAAAATAATCATCCATGTCCATATTGATATATACCATACCTTTTTTATGGTAGCTATCCACACGGCACTTATACAACCCGTTATCAAGCAATTCGTACTTTTGATTTTTTATCGCATTATGTCCGGTTTCCTGACCCATCGCGTAGTTATATATAAACGTATATTTATCGAGGGTTTCTTCCTTGCATCCGTCCCAAAAATTAGTGTTTTCAAACAGTTTAAGTTTGGGGAGCGTACCTGCGAAATTCGAGTCGCGGTATTTAACCGAGTATGGCGTAAACAGGGGTGCAAACAAAGCAAGCAGCACCAGAACCGCAATAATGACGGCAGCAACTACCGCACCTTTATTTTTACAGAACCGACGGAAAGCATCGTGCAGGTATCCTACCGGCTTTGTATCGAGTTTGGTATCATGACTTAAATCGCTTTTTTTGGCAAACTGGAATTTTTCTTTGGGAATATCGTAAGTCTTGGTATCCATATTATTTTGCCCCCATCCTGATTCTCGGGTCGATAAACCCGTAACTTATATCCACTACGATACCGGCAAGCAAACCGACAAAGGTGTAAAAGCCGGAAAGCAGCATAAAGAAATCGTAATCCTGCGCGTTGATTGCATTTAAATACAGCTTGCCTACGCCGGGTATCGAAAACATATTTTCTATTATCATAGAACCCGAAAGCACCGAAATAAATTCGCTTAGAATCGAAGGAAATATTACTACCATCGAATTTCTGAGCGCGTGCTTAAAGGTTGCCTGTCCGCGCGTAAGTCCCTTCGTTCTTGCAAGCAGCATAAATTCGCTTGTAAGCACCTCCGAAAGCTCGGCGCGCGTATACCTCGCATATCCCGCAATAGAGCCGAGGCATAGCGAAAGCACTGCGGGCAACATGGACCTAAACATTTCCCAGTTGAAATAATCGAAACCTGCAAGCATAGTCTGCGGGAACAGCTTCCACTTATAGCAAAGGAAATACTGTATCAGCAACGCCAAAACTATCGACGGAACAGATATTAACAGAATAATAAAAATGTTTATTAACTGGTCAACCCATTTATTCTTTTTCAAAGCTGCAAGAATACCCAGTCCCAAACCGATAGGCACACCTATAACCGTGGAATAAATGTTAATAAGAACCGTGGGAGGAAGTTTTTCGACAAACACGTCCCATACAGGTTTAAGACGATATTCGGGCATAACCGCGACACCGAAATCGCCGAAAACGAAAATTCTTTTAAGATAAACGCCGAGCTGAGTCATAATAGGAACCCTCTCGTACGTCCAGCGTAACGTGACGGGGTCCTGCATGACATTCCTTATATATCCTCTTGCTTCCAGCTGCTTATATACAATAGCAGCATCCTCACCTTGCTGTATAGTTACGACTATAGGTAGTAGCTTAATGAGAACGAAACATATAAACATGATTACCGCGAACGTCATGAGCATAAGCCCTATTCGCTTCATCACATATTTAAACATATACATTGGTATCTCTCCTCAAATCCGATATATCCAAAGACGGGGACGGATAGCTCCGTCCCCGTGATTGAGACTTAATTTTTTACTCAGTCAACCGCCTTATAGAAGTCTTCGAGATTTCCTTTTGTCTTGACGAAGTCAGCCCATTCGGAATCCGTATAGTTGACAATCTGATAACGATAACCGCCGTAACCTAAGAAGATATTATGCTCGTCGGTTATATAAGAGAATTTTGCACCCAGCAGGGTTGCCGAAAACTGCGACGTTGTAAATATGCTGTAATATTTACCGATTATTACTTCCTCAAGCTTAGACAGCAACTGCAGTCTTGCAGCCTCGGGAGCAAAACCCGTACTCCAGTTATAGGTTTCTTTTTGCCCGCGGCTTTCCGCTATACCGTTAAGGCAGCAATACCAGTTGTACAGGCTCATTGTAAGTTCGGTGCCTGCACCCTTGTAATCGCCTGCCGGCATCGTGAACGTAAGGTTTTCGCTCTTGGTATCCCACCAGACCGGATACATAAGTCCCGCTTCGGGGTCAAGGTAGCACTGAAGTACTCCTGCGGGGTCGAACGGACCGCCGCCGAATCCGGTACCGGAAGCAAGTTCATAGGCGCCTGCCCTGAAATCGTCAGCCCAGCGGTCACCGAATGAAGCGTCGAATACAAGTTCGATTTTACCTTCCAGCGCCGTATCTTTGGTTATAGACGCAAAGAATTCTACCAAGTATTCATAGTCAATTCTCGTATTGGGATTATCCACGGAAGTTCCGTAAACAAATCTAATTTTCTTGTTTGCATCGTAGCCGTACTTGTCAGCATTTGACGTGAGTTCGGTATACGCTTTCTGAATAAGCTCTTTTGCAAGAGTTTTATTCATACCGTTCATAGCGTCGTACGCATCCTCGTAATTGCTGTAAGTGCGGTTTCCGTCGGTCCACGTTCCGTTTTCGTTTTCGGTGAAGCCGTAAACTCTTAACAAGCCCTTCTTTGCGTACTCGGAATCCCTGTAAACTCCGCCGTTTTCAACGTCGTAATAATAGCTGGGTCCGAGTATACCGTAGCAAGTCTGGTGCGCCGTGGTCGTCTTGGCATTGTAATCGTCCCTGTCGAACGAAAGCGAAATCGCCTTTCTGAAATCGTCGATTGCAAGTATTCCGCTGTTATGACCGGAAGCTTTCAGTCCGTTAAGGTCCGCATACAGGTTCAACGCGAAAGTACCGGTACCGGGCGTGAAGTAAGCATACTTAGAGTTTCTGTACCCGTCTTTATGAGCCGAATCGATACTGATACTGTCGATTTCACCCGCAAAGAACTTCGTCCACTGCGTATTATTCTCGGGTATACATTCGGTAACGATTTTGGTTACGTTGTACTGATTGGCGTTCTCTTCAAGTGCGTATCCGTACCAGTTATCGTTTCTTTCGAGGGTAAACTGTTTGCCGCTTTGGAACTCGGTAAGCTTGTAAGGTCCCCAGCTTGCGGAGGTAGCAGTGCTTGTATTGTAAGTAGTCGTCCAAAGAGTGGACCCTTCCTGAGGAGCCTTTTTAAGCGATTCGTATAAACTCTTCTTTACCAAAGGAAGGCTTGCAAAGCTGTAAGCCGCCTCGTACGAAAGCGAACCGTCCTCTTTCAGGCACATAATGGGATTGTCGAGACAAACGACTAATTCATAGTCGCTGGTGCTGTAAAGACCGACATCGCTGAACTCCATATTATCGAAAATATATCCGTAGTAACAGAATTCTTCCCATTCGAGATAAGCGTAATCGCCGACCTTGCTCGCATATTCTTCAACACTTGAGAAACCCTGCAATACGGCAATAATATTCCATAAAAGTTTTACGTCGTCTTCCTGAAGTTTAATGTAGCCGTCTTTATCGCATTTTTGGGTAAGCGCAATCCATTGTTTGCCAAGTTCGTCGTTTTTTCCTTCCGAATTCCAACCGAAATATCCCTCATTAAAATAATCGTTAAGGCTGTTAGAACTCCAGACGCCGCCGCTTTTATAGTTGAAAACAATGTCTTTTCCGTCAACCTGATAGGTGCCTCCCGACGTTTTAGTCATATCTTCGAGCGCGAAATACTCGTCTTCGGCGGGAGTGGAACTAATCATACCGGCGTAACCGTACTTTCCGTTATACAGATAGTCGCGTGCATTTCTTATAGTTATATTATTGTAATACGTAGAAGCACGCATATTCATAAAGTCGGGGTCAAGCTGTTGCTGCATCGAATACACAAAATCATTCGCATTTATAGCGGTACCGTCGTCCCACTTCAAATCTTTTCTCAAAGTAATTTTGTATGCGTAGCCGCCGGATTTTTTCTGCTCTGCGGTATATCCCCATTTCGCGTCTACTTCGTCGGTCACGTCTTCAAGATTAGTGGCCGCAGAGTAATTCACCGTAAATCCGCCGGGAACGATTGCATCGGCGTTAATTGTGCCGTCTTTATTGAATTTACCGCCGAGAGACTCATCGAACTCGTAGTCGTATTCAAAAAACGCAGAGCCGATGTAATCGAGTATCTGCCTATCGTTATTGTCCGCATAGTTAAGCTCGTTCCAGTTGGAAGGCATTACGGACGTGTAAGACCTCTCTGTGCCCTTTTTTAAACCGGCATCCGGAATCTTGTTATCGTCGTCTCCGCCGCAGGCCGCAAGACCCGCCGTCATAGTGGAAGCCATTACGCAGGTAGCCGCTACCGCAACCAGCCTCTTCCAACTCTTTTTCATAATATATATCCTCCAAAATTAGTTTTCACAATTTAACCGCTTTTAATCCGTCAGTATAAACTGTCGGTTGAGTTTATTGCATTATATAGGTAAATTCCCGCTTTGTCAATACTTTTTATGAAAAAAATACAAAAAAATTTTATAATTATGCAAAATTAACGCAAAAATCTTATTTTTATGCAAAAATACACTGCAAAAATGTATAAAAATTAGTTTTTAACAATTTTTGTTTGGTATTAACAAACAATAAACCCGCCGCGCTGAAAAGCGCGGCGGGCTGAAAACATACGTTGTATTTACTTTACAAGCTCTACCGCGGCGCGGGTTTTCGCCTCGATTTCCTCGGGTGTGCCGCTCATCATCCAGCTTCCGCCGCACGCGATTATCTTGTCGCAGGCGAGGTATTCCAAAATATTACTTTCGTTTATCCCTCCCGTAGGCATAATTTTGAGATACGGGAACGCGGCGCAAATCGCCTTTATAGTTTTAAGCCCGCCGTAGTTGGACGCAGGGAAAAATTTAAGCGTGGTAAGCCCCTTGGCGATAGCCGCCATAGCCTCGGTAGGTGTGACGATACCGGGCAGGTACAGCGCGCCGTGCCCGGCGCAACAGTCCGCAACCTCTGCGGAAAAACCGGGGGATACAATAAATTTCGAGCCCGCTTTAAGCGCCTTTTCGCACTGCTCGCGGTTTATAACCGTACCCGCACCGACAAGCATATCGGGAAATTCCTTGACGGTAAGCGCGATTGCTTCCGCGGCGCAGGGCGTGCGGAATGTGATTTCCGCGCAGGGCAGTCCGCCGTTTACCAACGCGCGCATTTTGGGCAGCGTTTCATCTATGGAATTGAGCACCACAACGGGGACTATTTTAGTGTTTTTAATGCGTTCCAAAAGTTTTTCGTGATTCATTTTTCCACCTTTTAAAAGAATACTTCCGTTGCCTGTTCCTTTATCTCTCTGCTTGCAATGAAGGGAATACGCGTGGTGTAGCCCTGCTTTGCCGCAACCATCATCTTCGCGGGCCATATCTGAATTTCTCTGTTCCAGGTATTGACCGTATCGTTATATTGCTCGCGCGCGGCGGTGATTTCCTTTTGCAGATACGAGTTCTGCTGTATCGCGTCGGAAATTTCGCCGTGCGACCTGAGGTCGGGATAATTCTCGAAGGTTCTGCGGATATTCCAACGGACCGAATCAATCTTAGCCGACGTCGCGTTCAAGTCGTTGCCGTTGGTAGAATGAAGTCCGCTGCGTGCCTCGGCGATAGCCGTAAACGTGTCCGCATCGAGCTTGACGGCCTTGTCTACGAGCTTGGCGAGGTTGGAAAGAATTACCACGCGCTGTTCGAGATAGTTATCAATCTGCGAAGCGTCGTGCTGCACCTTCTGCTCCAGCTGACGCAGATACTGCGCCGCCTTAATCTTTACGATGAGGAATATCAGCCCGGGAATAATTCCCAGACACCAGAGTATTACCTCGAAAATTTTCGAGCCGACGCCTACTGTAACGGGAATTTGTTTTGCGATTACGTTGATTTCGCGTCCCTCTTCCCTTACGGGTCCGGTCTCTTCGTCCAATACGTTTGCCATAATATTTACTCCTTTTTAATTTTTATTATTCATCCGAAGCCGCGGCGACTTCGTCAGCCGCAACCTCGAGAGTTTCCGCATTCTCATCTTGAAGCAGCGCGTCTGCGTCCTCGTCGGGGACGTTGGAGCGGTCGTGCATGGCCGCCTCTTCGAATATCATTTTCGCAAGCTCGCCCGCATCGGTATTATCCGCAGCGCCGTAGACCTCGCTCATGCGCTTGACCGCGTCCGCAGTCAGACGCCTGTCGGTAAGCATTGCAAACACGCCGCGCTCGTAAAGGCACGCGCCCCTGTCCGAATACCTTTTAAGCATATCCTTAAATTCCGCGCGCGCCGAGCCCGCATTGAAATCGGGGCGCGATGAGCGCTTCTTCTGTACAGCCATCTGCGTGCGCCGCTCTATCGGGAAATATTCTATCCACACGACGGGCACGGCGTGCATACGCCCGTCGCCGCCGAACTGCGGAACGTAGGTAATGCGCCTTTCGCCGCGATATGCGTACGCGGTGATAAGCACCTCGTCCGCGCTGTCCTGCTTGGAAATGAGCTGAGTTTTGAGTATAGACGGCGTTACTGCGTGCTCCGGCTTTAACAGCTCCTTTTTAAAAGAGTTTGCTATTGACTCGTGCTCGTAGCATGACACGTTGCTCGCATATTTTTTGTCGTAGATAAATTCACGCGTCTTGGTCTGCTGATACAGCGGAATACTGATAAGCGGAGCCAAATCGAAATACAGACTTTTAAAATAAGTCGCATTTAAGGAAATAAAGTTTGCGCGCGCAGCCTCGTAGTCGTAGCCGACAAACCGAACGGGGTCGACCTCGTAATCGAAACCCTGTGCGTGCTCAGACCGCAAATAATTCAGCTTCTTGATTTTGCGGATAGCAAAATCATCGCCGTACGGCTCGGGCGTCTTGATAAGCTTTAACAGATTTTTCTGGGCGAGCGGCGTAAACAACATTCTGTACTCGACCTCGTTATCTCTGTCCGTTCCACCGAACAGAGCCTCGAACTCGTCGTTGCCCAGCCGCGTATAGTCATCGCCCGAAGCAATAGCCTTACGCGCTTTTTTGTCAAGCTTTTTCGCCTTTGCCTTTACCTTTTTATCAATCTGCTTTTCATCCAGTCCCGACGCGCCCGAGGGCGTTCGGGAAAATGTCAGATTTGGCGCAGCCTCGTTGCCGTAAACTAGGTAGGTATCGTAATCGTAAACGGGCTTTGGTTTATGTACGCACGCGTAAAGCACCTGCGTATGATGTACGGTTTTTGTACCCTCTTTGGTACGGACGGTCGTAGTCCAATGAATGGTAAGTGCGCCGTCATAGCGCTGGTTTACCCAGCTTTGCTTTAAATCTTTAAGTATCAGGAAAGGATTTCCGAGTATTTCACCCGACTGACAGAATTGCGTAGAACGGGTTGCGTCGGTATTTTTCCCCAGCCCGTACCTTTCGTGAAGATAGGTGAAACGTTCCTCGTCGAAATTGTCGTCCATTTGAATTACGGGCACCGTTCGGGTGACGAGGCTTTGCGGAATATTCCAGTCGTACAGCGAATTCAGTCCCGCCATTTGCGTCCACGCCTCGTTTAAAAGCAAGTCCGCCTCGGTCTGCAACGTATCGCGCGTCTGCTCGTTCTGCTTTATCTTGGGGTTAATCTTTACGCAAATCAGCACGGTAAACAGCACCGTGAACGCGACCGCACCGATAAGCGCGAGGATACTCGGCCAAAGAATGTGACCGCCGACTATCGCCGATACAAGCGCTATCACCCCCGCAAGCAGCATAATTACGCTTAGCACTATAAGAAATATTTTCAGCCCCTTCGACTTGGAAATGACTTTCTTTACCTTTTCTATTTCGCCGAGCTTTTTGTTGTACTGCGTAACCGTATCTTTGTTTGCGGCAACGTCCACCCTGCCCTTTCGGGTAAGCTCGTCAAATAGCGCCTCGGTATTTCTGAGGTGTAAATCTTTATAAAGTTTGTTGTAGCCTTCAAGCGGCTCCAAAAGCGCGTCGTTTTGCACCATAATGTTATTATCACAGTAAAGTTTATCGTCGTTTTTATAAACAAGCAGAACAAGGCGAACGGGCATTTGCGACGCATGCGTACACCGACGCACGCAACCCGAGAAAAGCGCAGTTCAACGCAGTTATGCGGCGTTTATGGAAAACGACAATGTTATTATATCATATACATATTCAAAAATAAAGAGCTTTGTCGAAAATTGTCGCAAAAAAATTATAAGGAAAGCCGCGCTTCCCTTATATTCTCTACGCCAACAACCCGAAAGCCGTCAGCGCAAACACCGTTGTAAACACCGTTATTATCGAGCCCAGGCTCGTCCATACCACAAGCTGGGCGGCAAGCTGTTCATCGTTAGACATCTCTGCCGCCATAATAGCGCTGGACACCGCTACGGGCGTTCCGAACAGCGCGATTAGAGTAGGATACACCTCGGGCCCGAATGACAGCACGTTGGTAAGTTCGCCGAGAAGTATCGCCGCGCCTATCCCGACGAACGGCGTTACGACAATTCGCATAAGCGTCGCCACGGTTATTTCCTTCGTCATACCCTTTACTGCGGAAAACTCGAACTGAGCGCCGAGAACTATAAGCGCAAGCGGCGAGGCTATCAGCTTTATATCCTTGACCGCAACGTACAAAAATTCGAGCTGGCGGTCGAAGCGGAAGGGCACTTCCGCACCCGCCACACCGCACGCCGCCGCCTCTATTTCCCTTATTCCCACGAAAACGAGCCCTGCCGCCACGCCGATGATAAGCGGGTTTTTTATTATGTTCAAAGCGATGCTTTTAGTACCGCTTTTTTTCGCAGGGGTCAGAATGGAAAGCTGCTCGCAAGCTTGTCCTCCGCCGACGAATACCGTCAACGCAACCACCGCGAGTATATTGAACACCGGAATAGAAAACGCGGATATTATGCCGGCAAGCGCAACGTCACCGCCCAGACGTTCGACGAGCGGCAGACCGATAACGGCAAAGTTGCTTCTGAAAGCGCATTGCAAAATTACGCCCCTGCGCCGGTTGTTTTTGGTGGTCAGCACCGCCGTAAGCAGTCCCAACCCGAATATTACGCATATTACAACGACGGCGTACAGCACAACGTCCCAGCGTATATCCGAAAAACTTGACATGCTGTCGTACACGTTGATAAACAGCATACACGGCAGGCACACTCTGAATACGAATTTGTTGCCCGTCTTAATAAAATTTCCGTCAAATAGCCCTACGCGCTTCAACGCATAGCCGAGCATAATAAGCAGTATTATCGGCAATACTGCGTTAACGGTTGTTAAAAAGGTGCTCCACATAAATGCCCTCCGCTAAAATTATAATGCAATTAAACGCATAAGTAAACGAAAAGCGCCGGCTTTTACCGTAGTTACTATGGGGAATTTAATAAGACGCAAATAAAAAGATTCAGGCATAGCGTTAGGCCATGCCTTATCCGCACTTTTTTTCGTGGACGAACGGGTCTACTTGTAGCCTGGTGTGATGCAGATATGTTTTATATATCCCGCAAAATCCAATCGTTTGCGTTCTTTCATTTTTCATTATATAATGGTTGTACGATAAACAGTAATTTAACGGAGAATTTATTAACATGAAATATGCAGTCAGCCGCGAGTTCGGAGTATTCCGTCATTTTTGCGCCCCTATCAATCACGTTATAATCAAACTTGCGAAGGGCATACTCTCCGTTGTTCCGAAGCGAATGAAATCCACGAAATCCCTCTCTATTGCGAAACAAAAAATACTATGCTCCGACGGTAAGAAAATAGTTATCTATATCGTAAAGCCGAAAACTTACATGGGCAAACTGCCCGTCATACTGTTTTTACACGGCGGGGGATTCGTATACAAGGGTTCGCCGCACCATTACGCATTAGCGAAGGAGTATGCCTCGCGTTCGAACTCCGCCGTCGTTTACGTCGATTACCGTCTTGCTTTCGATACGCCGTTCGGAACAACCTTGTCGGACTGTAAAACAGCGTATCATTATATTTTAAACAACCACGACGAGTTGAATGCCGACCGTGAAAATATCTGTTTCGGAGGGGATTCTGCGGGCGGATATTTATGCCTTGCTCTTGCAGAACGGTGTAAAACAGAAGGGTTAACACCGCCGAAAAAGCTCCTGCTTGTATATCCTGCCGTCGACCCTTCGATGACGACGGAGTCAATGAAAAGGTTTTCCGATACGCCGATGTGGAACAGCCGACTCAATAAAAAGATTTGGACGATATACTCTAAAGGAAAAGATGTGTTTGACCCTCTCCGAGCAGATTTATCTTATCTGCCGCCAACTTACATAGAAACGGCTGAATACGATTGCTTGCATGACGAGGGAATTTTGCTATATCAAAAACTTAAGGCATCAGGCGTTCCTTGCACTTTATACGAAACCAAAGGTACAATGCACGGGTATGACATTTGCAGTAATGCGCCGATTACGCGCGCGGCGGTAGAAAAGCGAATTACTTTTTTAAAGCAAACAGATAATTAAGCATCCTAACAGAATTATGTGATTAATTTCAATTTACTTTTTAAATAATGTGTATTTAAAAAGCTCTCGGACAATTTGTCCGAGAGCTTTTTATAATCGTATGTCTGAGCCCTATGGAATGTACGCTTTCGGCAAGCGCTTTTTATTTAAGCTCCCCCGATGGCGTTTCCGAATTCTCCGGTATGCCAGCCGCAGGCATTCATATCTTCGACGCCGGGCTTTATTATACTGAATGACAGTGAAAAATCAATGCTTATATCTTCTGTCTTCACAAAAAAGTTCGAATTGTTGTGTGCGGCAACGACGTAATGCTTCATCTCGCCGTTTACGGAATTTATGACCTGAAGGTCAACTGACAGCTTGCTTTCCGTGTAAGCGTACATAAGATTGCTAAGCGTTTTCGCCGCCTCCTCGGGATTGTACA
>CATJZR010000110.1 GCA_949745625.1 uncultured Eubacteriales bacterium
GAAAAAGGATTTGGGTATGATTGCAAAATCCTACGGCTACGTTTACGTAGCTCAGGTTGCAATGGGTTCCAGCCCCGTTCAGCTGTTGAAGGCGCTGACGGAAGCCGAAGCATATCACGGTCCCTCGCTTATCATAGCTTACTCGCCTTGCATCAACCACGGCATTAACATGACGAAGAGCCAGCTTGAACAGAAGGCGGCGGTTGACTGCGGTTACTGGCAGCTTTACAGATACAATCCCGACGGAGAGAAGTTCACGCTTGACTCGAAAGAGCCCACAGGCGACTATCAGGCGTTCCTTGCAAGCGAAACGAGATATGCCTCGCTTGTAAAAACCCAGGGGGCAGATGTTGCGAACGAGCTTTTCAAGAAGACGGAAGAATCTGCAAAAGAAAGATACGAAACCTATAAAAAGCTTTCCGAATAATTTAATAAAGGCGGGCTCCTTATCGGAGCCCGCTTAATTTATTATAAAAACTATCGGCGTCCGCATTGCGGACGCCGATTTCTTGTTGATGCGTTAATCCCAGTTACCTAAGAAGTTAAGCGTTACGTAAGGAGCCTTGAACAAGTCTCTCTCGTCCTGAGGGTTGTCGTCCTTAACAACTGTCCAGCGGTCCGTATCGAGGTTGAGATAATCCTCTCCCGTAAGATACAGGTCGTGACGCTTAAGGTTGGTTTCACTGAATGCCTGAACGTCGTAGTTAGAGTTGTATTCCTGCATGAGTCCTATGCAGTATTTAACCGAAACCACCGTTTTAAGGCTGGTTGAATAGTTGCCGAGTATAGGCGAAGCGTTCTTCATGGAAACATCTCTCTCTACGCCCTGAATATGGAATTTGGCAAGCGATATACATCTTGAAATATCCAACACGCCGACGCCGCCCTTATGGTAACCAAGCATACCGCCGAGTCTTGACGAACCGGGTGCAACAGAAGTCTTCAGCTGTCCCGCATAGTAGCACTGTGAAATAGTGAGCTTGTCGTTCGCTCTGTCCTCCCACGACGCTACCATTCCGCCGCCCTCGCCTTTCGTGCTTGCTTCAATGTCGGTATAAACGTAGCAGTTGTCGATAGCGATTGTATGCTCGTAAGCCTGAACGTAGCCGATAAGTCCCGCAACTCGCGTTGCGCCTACCACTCTGTGCTCCGCGTCGTTTACAATAGAAACCTGCGAAATACTCAAGTCTCCGCCTGACCTTCCGGTATCTCCGACGTGACCGATAAGAACCGCCACGCGCGCGCCGACACCTGAAATATTTACGTTGGTGAAAGCTATGTTGTAGAAGTCTCCGCCCGAACATTCGGAAACGAAACCGATTTTTTCACCCGAAGCCGCAATCGACATATTGTCGACCTTCAAATTCATTATAGTACCGCCTGCGACCTTCGGGAAGAAGCCCTGCTTACTGCTTGAAAGATTTTTAAGCGTATGTCCGAGACCGTTGAACACACCTGTAAATCCGTCCGTGCCGGCATTGAACGCAACACCGTTGAAGTCGAGGTCACATGTAAGCGCGTAAATCGTCTGCGAAGGAATTTCGTCGCCTATCGTGCCGCCGCCTGCCATAGTAATAAACTTGTCGGTCGTATCGATGTCAACCTTGTTTATTTTTGCTGAGTACAGAGGCGAAGTTATTTCGCCGCTCGCGTTGGCAAGCGCGTAATAAACGTAATAAGAATCACTGTTGGCGTTTTTGAAGCTGAAATCTATTTCGGTATTTCTGAACTCATAAGAAGTCACTCCCGCCTGCATTTTGATTGAAGCCGCAGTCAAATCGGGAAGCTCTGTCGCTGAAGAAAGCGCGTATATTATACCTGTTGCGCTGCTCGGCGAGCCTGCTATAGCAAAGCCGCCGCGGTTTGCCGTAACAGACGCTTCACCCGTGAAAGCGACGTTCGCCTTAGTGCTTGCAACATATATTTTGTACGACATAGAGTTTGCAACCTCGGTCGAACCGCTGATTGAAACCTTATGTGTAATAGTGAACACACCGGCAACCGAAGGAGTAAACTGCTTTACCTCTATCGCGTGAGTATTTGCGTCAACCTGATACATATACGTTGAATTTACGTCGTAATCAGTTTCCTTTAACAGCTTGTTGCTGTCGGGATAAAGCCCGTTTTTAACCCTCACTTTTGGTTCGGTATACCGCGTGAACTGGTCAACTATAATCTTTTCGCCGTTGGTTACCGTCTTTCCGCCTTCGGCTTCGACGTATACCGCACCGATTGCGGGAGTACCCTTCTTTAACGTCAACACGAATTCTTTGGTAACGGACGCGTCGCCCTTAGTGATTGTCGCCGTAACAGTTACCCGCTTATCCTCGTCCTTGTCGCGGTAAATTTCGATAATAGCAAA
>CATJZR010000111.1 GCA_949745625.1 uncultured Eubacteriales bacterium
ATGGAAACAAGTTCGTTTTATCTGATGGCTGATTTACTTGAAATTCCCGCAGTCGCGTTGCTTGTTGTTTCAGATAACTCTGCCGTAAGCAATCCGTTGATAGGCAGAAATGAGGAACTTAATTTAAAATATAATAACGGAAGAAAAAAACTAATTCCCGAGCTTATTTTCAATATTTGCAAGCAATTATAGCGATTTAAGGCAAGTAAATGCTTTCTATTCAATTTATAAATAAAATTGTAAAAATAAAAATTGACAGACCTTTGGGCTCTAAACACCCTAAACATAAAAACATAACCTACGAGGTTAATTACGGCTTTATTCCAGATACAATCGGCGGGGATAATGAGGAAATCGATTGCTATTTGTTGGGAGTTGAATATCCTGTTGAAGAATTTGAAGGCAAATGTATTGCCGTTATTAAACGCTTGTCAGAAAATGATGATAAATTGATAATTGTTCCAAAGCATCAAAATTACACTGACGATGAAATAGAGGCGAAAGTCAAATTTCAAGAAAAGTATTTTGAACATGTAATAATAAGATAAATTTGATAAAAGATTCTTGCTTTTAAATAGTAAAATTGATATAATATGACTATGGAAAATAACAAAATGTGCTTTGTTGCCGTTGAATTTGTAGACGACCCTAATGTTGTAGGGTATTACTATTGGTACTTATGTGAAATTGAAGGAGTGACAGTTAATAAAATAGTAATTGCACCGCTCGGCAGGCATAACAATCTGCAAGAGGGAGTAGTGCGTAAAGTTATATTCGAAGACGAGTACAATGCGCCCTATCCGCTGCATAGCATAAAGTATATTAGAAAAGTTAAAAATGTGTAAAATTGTTTCTAAACAAAAATTAAATGCTTCTGTAACAATGATGGATATATATGCTCCGCAGGTTGCCAAAAAAGCTCAGGCGGGGCAATTTATTATTTTACGTGTTGACGATGACGGGGAAAGAATACCTCTTACCGTGGCTGGATTCGATAGAAATAACGGTACTGTTAAAATAATATTTCAGATTGTCGGCGCAACGACTTCGCTTTTGAATACAAAAAATGTCGGCGACTGCATAACTGATTTTGTAGGACCGCTTGGTTGCCCTACACGTACCGATGGTCTTAAGAAAGTATGCATAATAGGTGGTGGCGTGGGGTGTGCAATAGCTTTGCCCTTAGCGCAAAAATTGCATAATGCGGGTGCAGAAGTTCATTCTATAATTGGTTTCAGAAATCGTGACATGGTTATTCTTGAAGAAGAATTTAAATTGTGTTCCGATAAGCTTGTGGTAATGACGGACGACGGGAGTTACGGTAGTAAAGGTTTTGTTACCGTTGAGCTGCAAAAGCAAATAAGCGGCGGGGAAAAGTATGATGAAGTTTTTGCAATAGGTCCGCTCGTAATGATGAGGTCGGTTGTGGCTGTGACTAAGCCACAAGATGTGCCTACGACGGTTTCAATGAATCCTATAATGATTGACGGAACGGGGATGTGCGGCGGATGCAGACTTACGGTTGGCGGCAAAGTTAAATTTGCGTGCGTTGACGGTCCTGATTTTAACGGCTTTGAAGTTGATTTTGACGAGGCAATTGCGCGTTCGTCGATGTATAAAGATTTTGAAGCACGTGCGCACAACTGCAATCTTTACAAAGGGGTGACGTGATGGGAATCGAGCCAAAAAAATATTCTATGCCTGTACAGCAGCCTTCCCAACGAATACACAATTTTAACGAGGTTGCTTTAGGATACACTGAAGAGCTTGCTGTGGCAGAGGCACGAAGATGCCTTAATTGTAAAAATATGCCGTGTGTTAACGGTTGTCCTGTCAATATTTCTATTCCGCATTTTATAGCTGAAATTAAACAGCATAATTTTGAAAAGGCTTACTCTATAATTGCCGAAGCTTCGTCCTTGCCTGCTATATGCGGACGTGTTTGCCCGCAGGAAACGCAATGCGAGAGTAAGTGTACGCTTGGAATAAGGTTTGAACCTGTTGCAATAGGCAGACTTGAAAGGTTTGTGGCCGACTATCATAATTCGCACAACACCCAAACAGTTGAACCTTGTGTGACTAACGAAAAAAAAGTTGCGGTCATAGGCTCGGGTCCGTCGGGCTTGGCTTGCGCGGGTGAGCTTGTAAAAAGCGGTTATGATGTTACTATATTTGAGGCCCTACATCGTTTAGGCGGTGTGCTCGTTTACGGAATTCCAGAATTCAGATTACCCAAAAGCATCGTAGACAAAGAAATACAGTCGCTTAAAAACTACGGCGTAAAATTTGAAAGAAATACAGTGGTTGGAAAAACCGTAACTGTTGACGAGCTTATTGAAAACGACTTTGATGCTGTTTTTATCGGTACCGGGGCTGGATTACCGAAATTTGCCGGAATTTGCGGAGAGGGGTTAAACGGAGTATATTCGGCAAACGAATTTTTAACCCGTATCAATCTTATGAAGGCTTATGAAAGCGACGCTAAAACTCCGATTATGCGTGCTGAAAAAACAGTCGTAATCGGCGGAGGAAATGTAGCAATGGACGCAGCGCGCACTGCATTGCGGTTGGGCGCAAAATCCGTATCAATAGTATATCGCCGTTCTATGGACGAATTGCCTGCACGCAGAGAAGAGGTGGAGCATGCATTGGAAGAAGGTATTACCTTTGAGCTGTTGTGCGCGCCTGTCGAAATTATCGGGCGTGATAATTTTGTAAGCGGATTGAAGGTGCGCAAGTGTAAGCTTGGCGACCCCGACGAACACGGTCGCCTTAAGCCCATTGAGATAGAAAATAGCGAATATGTGATAGATGCAGATTGCGTGATTATAGCGATAGGGACCAGTCCTAATCCGTTAATAAGGAGAACTACTCTGCAAATATCTTTTTCCGAACGCGGTTGTATTGTCGTCGACGAGTTTGGCAAAACCTCTAAAAACGGCGTGTATGCAGGAGGAGATGCTGTAACAGGTGCGGCAACAGTAATACTTGCAATGGGGGCGGGCAAAACTGCGGCAAACGCTATAAATAAATATTTGTCTAATATGAATAATTTATAAAAAAAAGCAGGAAAATATTGGTATGTTTATTGCAATGGAATTAAATGAAATTATTGAATCTTCTGACAGCATAAGCGTTTATAATAACGGTGAAACTTCCGTTTACAGACAGCAGGATGCGCCTTATAGTCAAATTATCGACGGGTGGACGACTATGACCGACGGCGTTCACGAAATGCCCGCATTCGGGGTAAGTATAAATAAGCAGACCTTAGAAGCTATGAACGAGGGGCTTTGGGTAGAATTTGTATTCGACAAACAGTACACCCATAGCGGAATGTCGTTTGAGAAGCTGCTTGTCAACGTAGAAAAAGAGTGGCAGGGATTTAACATAATCCGCTATAATGCCGACGAGGGATATAGCGGTAGGTGCTACTATTACGATTTAGTGGGCAAAAACATGTCGCAATTCTACGATATATTAGCGAATTTATAGTACTATGTCTGACATAAATAGCAAAAAACCCGTGAAAATCTATTCACGGGTCAATTTTTACTTGATTTGAATTTTTATTTTGTGGGTTCTTCTTTGGCCTTTTTGTATGCCGCGATTGCCTTTGAAAGCTGGTCCGGGCAAGAGGTGTTGTTCTTGCATTTAATTCCGCAAAGCAGATTTTCCAGTTCGTCGATATTTCTTCCTTCGACTAATTTCCCGACGCCTTGAAGGTTGCCGCTGCATCCGCCTATAAACTTTACGCCATGTATTTTGTTTTCAGCGTCAACATCAAAAATTATTTGTCTTGAACATGTTCCCGAAGTGTAGTAAACAAACATATCATTTTTCTCCTAATCACATAAATTTTCGTATATAACCGAATAGAGGTCGGCAGCCTTTTCTTCCCATTTTTTATAAATTGCTTTGGCTGTTTTTTTATCGGGTACGACGAATTTAAGTTCCAATAGCGGCTGAACGGGTGCAAGAATTTTCAAAGCAACGGTAAAGGTCCCGTCCATATTCTGAAAGTAATCGGAACGACATTCCTGCCTGTTGCGGTATCTTGCACTGTTCTTTTTTACAAACTGGGAAATTTCTTCTCTTACGCTTTTAGGAATATTAATGTAGAAATTGGCGAGGGTTTCGCGTCCGTCGGGCGTTATAGTGTAAAGAGTGTCCTCGTCCTCGTTCACTATATAAATGAAATTGTCGTCAATCAATTTATGAATTATGTTGACACAGTCCATATATCCCATCCAGTTATTTGTGGATGAGCACATATCGACAAGTGTCCGCTCTGAAAGAGTGCCTTCCATCTTATCAAAGACGAAAAGAATTATTAATTTGTTGATTGATGTTTCGCCCGTATTCAACATAATTAACTAAATAAAGTAAAAGTTTAATTTATTATACATAATTATTTGCATAAAATCAAGATATTTGTTTGTAAAATAATTTAAATTTGAAATTAAGTGTGTTATAATGAACATGATTAATTTTTTAAGGTGAAAAATGAAAAGCACTAAGGAACAGATTTCAGAATTTCTTGATAAATGCGACGAGCTTACAAAATGCAAGTTTATTATGGCAACAACGAAAATAAAGGACCTATTGAAATGTATTGTCAATAGTCCCGAGCTTTACGGGCTTTTTGATAAAGTCACCAAGGACTTCAATTACGTAGAGCAAAAATCAAAATGTCTAATCAGCGGCAGTGCGTCTTTTACCGGCAAGGTTGTTTTGCCGCAGACGGTGGGGCAGCGCCTTGCATTCATTTTCTGTCTGCTGGTGGAATTTGATAGAGATACGATAAATTTAAGTGAATTTTTACAAGTCTATTTTAGAGAGGACGGCAGTTATTTCGAAAGCTATAAGGCATTTTGCAATATGATTATCGTCGGGCTCGCCGATTTGGTCAGACAGGTATTTAAAGAGCAGCTGAGCGCACCCGTCTTAGCAGACGAAGACAAAGGCGTTAATGCGGAAAAATCCAATTTGATTTCTTCCGTTTTGCTTACCGTCGAGGCAGAAAAGCAATATGTTGCAGGCGCGGTAAATAAGGACGAGGTTGAGGGAGCTTTCAAGATGCTTGACGCTTTGAGCACAGCTGTCAAAGATGAAAACGAAGAGCTTATCGATGCGTTGATTTGCGGTTATAATTATTTCGTGCTTTACAACCGTTGTGTCAGTGATAACGTAGCATCTCTGATAGAATTAATTTCGGAATTTGAAAAGCTTATATGAAATTGCAAGAAACTAAATTAAATTCGAAAACTGTATACAGCGGTAAAATATTGAAGCTTGAGATTGATGAGGTTGAGCTGCCTGACGGCAAAATTGTCCAACGCGAATGTATAAGGCATCGCGGCGGCGCGGCGGTTCTTCTGATTGAAGACGGGAAGGTGCTTCTTGTTAGGCAGTTCAGATATCTTTACGGAAAACCTATTTATGAAATTCCCGCAGGAAAGCTGAACGAAGGAGAGGATGCGAAAGCAGCTGCGGCACGCGAGCTTGAGGAGGAGACGGGTTTTGTTGCAGAACTTTCGCGTTTACTGGATGTTTATCCGACACCTGGGTATACCGACGAGATTATACGTATTTATTTTGCAGACAGTTTCAAAAAGTCAAAACAGAAACTTGACGACGACGAGTTTCTTAATTGTTGTCTTATAAACCTTGACGATGTTTTAAAAATGATTGACAATGGCGAAATCTGCGATGCTAAAACAATAGCTGCAATCTATAAGTTTCTTTTGACAAAAAAGTAAAGAGGGCTGCTCGAAGGCAACCCTCTTTTTTGATGTACTTAGTTACAACCGCATCCGCAGCCGCATCCGCCGTTCCCGCATAACAGATTTGAAAGTGTTCCGTTCTTCCACATACTGTAAATCAACGCGATAAGTATGGGTGTGCAGCTTCCGCTGAGAATGCTTTCTAAGCCGTTACCACTGCAACTTGCTGCAAGAAGTAAAAGTATCAAAATCCAAAGGCAGCTGTTGCCACCACAATGCGAAAAAATGTTCATATATTTCCTCCTGTGAAATTAGCTGCAAGGCGGTATGTAAATTTTTGATTTGCCTTTGCAGTTCCGTATAATACGTATATTAAATAATATTAAAATATCCGTAAAAATGTTACTTGACTTTTAATTGCTTGCATAAAATACTGCATACTGCTATAATTATTAAATAGCGGAATACTTCGGCGGATATACTTTCAAAGTAATCCGACCGTCTGATAGGTATAATTTTTTATATTTTGCGGATACCCGTTAATGGGATTCGACGGAGGTTTTATGAAAAACGACAAAGCACATTTTGTCGCGTTTATCGGCGTTATGTTCGCGCTGATATTCGTACTGTTTCTCTTGGAAGGCGCTCTTCTTTCGCCGTTGGGAATGACTGCGTGTATTCTTTCTTTACCTGTTTCAATAGCATTAAGCATTTATGACGACTGGAAAAAGAGTTTTGTGGGCGGAACGCTGCTCGGGGCTTGCAGCTGCGTATTCTGCCTTATATTCGCTTCTATGTTTATAGTTTACGCTAACCCGCTTATTTCCGTTTTGCCAAGGTTTTTTATCGGTATAACGGCGTATTGGACGTATTTCGGGCTATCAAGGCTTTGCGGTAAGGCAAAGAGCAGATTTATAAAGGAAGTGCTGCCTGCGGGAATTGCGGGATTGGTTGGTTCGCTGACTAATACGGTTTTGTATCTTTTAGCTGTCAATATTTGGTCCGGAAATGCTATGGGTGCGGTTACTCAGATTTTGGAGGTCGCCGTAACCATATATTTTCCGATAGAGCTTGCAGCGTGTGCGGTGCTTGTTCCCGCTTACGTTACCGTATTGAAAAAGGTAAACCGCAGATTTATAGCGGTAAAAAGTACACCTGAAGATACGGAGGAAAAATTATGATTATATGTATGGACGTCGGTAATACGAATATAAAGTACGGTTTATTCGACATAGATAAGCTTATTATGAGCTTTCGTGTAGCGACAGACCCCAAAAAAACTTCAGACGAATATGGCGGACAACTTTTAAGTATCTTAAATAATAACGGAATATCTGCTGATTCAATCAATGGCGGAATAATTTCGTCGGTGGTGCCACAGCTCGATTACACCTTGGAGCGTATGTGTCTGCTTTATCTCAAATTTAAACCTATGATGCTTGCACCCGGTTTAAAAACGGGGCTTAATTTGAAGGTGGATAATGCAAAAGAGGTCGGCGCTGACAGAGTGCTGAACAACGTAGCTGCTCTTTTAAAGTATAAGGCGCCGCTAATTATAGTGGATTTTGGAACAGCAACCACTTTCAATGTAATTAACGAAAAAAACGAGTTTATCGGGGGAGTTATTTCGCCTGGAATAAAGGGGTCGCTTGACAGCCTTGTTAACGGAACGGCAAAGCTTCCGCGGGTTGAAATTGAAAAACCGGAAACCGTGATAGGAAAAAACACCGTGACGAATATGCAGTCCGGAATTTTTTACGGTTTTGCGGGGCTTGTAGAGTATATTATAAAGAGAATTAAACGTGAGTTAAAGTGTGACGGAATAACAACCGTTGCAACGGGAGGCTTTGCCGAAATTATTGCAAACGAAATATCCTCGATTGATTATGTGGATAAATTGCTTACGCTAAACGGACTTAAGTATTTGTATGATTTGAACGCTTCGGAGGCTTAAATGAAAAAAATTGGAATTTCTTTACTCGGACTCGATGATATCGGCACCAGCACGTATAAGATTTTGACCGAGCAGAAGGAATTTTACAAAAAGTCTTACGGTGTGGATATTGAGGTTGAGTGTGTGCTTGAAGAGGATAAGATGCGCATATCCGACTTTGGAATAAGTAAAAGCAAAATAGCGGAGAATATGGCGGAAATTTGCTCTAATCCGGAAATAGATGCGGTAGTGGTAGCGTCGGATGGACTGGAGTCTGCAAGAACGCATGCGCTTGCCGCGCTGAAATCGGGAAAATGCGTAATCACGGCTAATGCCGAGCTGTGCAGTCGGTACAGCGTTGAGCTTGAAGGATTGGCAAAAAAGAATAACTGCGGGCTTTTTTACGGAGCCTGTTTTGGTGGACTTCCTGTAATAAGGGTGCTGTCAGATTGCCTGCAAGCAAACATAATAACCGCGTTCACTGGTATTTTAGATAGTGCCTATAACTATGCTTTAACTCTAATGAATTTAAACGGAAAAAGCTATTGCGAGGCATTGGACGAAGCGCAGAAACTCGGTTTCATCATAGATGATGATAAATCCGCGTGCAAATTATCCTTACTGTCAAAGCTGGCTTTTCATTGCAATACAGAGGTGGCTGACATTTATATTGAGCAAATAGAGGGCATTGAAGCTGCCGATATAGCGTTAGGAAAAAGCCTTGGGTTCGTGCTTAAACCGTTGGTAATAGGAAAAAATACAGAAGCCGGCGTCGAGCTGCGCATTCATGCGGCGTTTATAAAAGAAAGTCATCCTCTTGCAAGCGTCAACGGTAGCAGCAACGGGATACATATAAGCAGAGGCGCCGTCGGTGGGTTGACGATTTGTTGTGACGTTTCAGATACGATGTCTGTTGCACGTGCGCTTGCGGGAGACGTTCTCTATTATGCGTTGCACGATAACGGGGCTTTTAATACACCTAAATACTGTGTTCCTAAGCATATTACAAATTTTGAAAGTGCGTATTACGTCAGGATGAGCGTTAAGGACAGAGCTGGAGTTCTGGCTAAGGTTTCTTCAATTTTTAATAAAAATGGCGTAAGCTTGTCAGCGGTAAGGCAGGAAAGCGTTAAAAGTCACGGGGAAGCTGCATTAGTGCTTATTACTCATAAGGCGCGTGAAAACACTGTTAAAAAAATTTTGCGGGAAATAGACGAAAACGGATTAGCAAAAGTCGCTTCAGTTATAAAAGTGACGGATTAATGCAATTATAAAATGCATTACAGTTACAAATTCATATTAGAAAAACAAATCGCACAGCTGCAGATGAAGAGCTTATTGATTTGTGCGAAAAAACGGCTAGAATTTTGATGCTTGATTATTGCGATATAGATGTTCTTACTGATTGTAATGGCAAGTGTTATATCTGTGAAGTTAATTCTAACGCGTTTTTTGCCGAAGCGAAGCGGGGCTGCGGTATAAATATTGCAAAAAAATTTGCCGAACTTATTATTGCAAGTAAAAATGCTTGATTTTTTGGCAGATTTTTATTATTATAATTACAGTTAAATAATATATGCAGAGATGGCTGAGCGGTTTAAGGCGCACGATTGGAAATCGTGTGACGGCTAATACCCGTCCGGAAGTTCAAATCTTCTTCTCTGCGCCA
>CATJZR010000112.1 GCA_949745625.1 uncultured Eubacteriales bacterium
AAATTTCAAAGCTGTCGGCAGAGCAGTGCTTTGAGTTTTTGAACGGTTGGGTGCAAGAGTTCGGCACGGACGCGGACAGGGCGCATTTTGAGGATAAGGAGCAAATAGTAAAAATATTAGAGCTGATTATGGGCGTCGGCGGCAAAAAACGCAGAAAGGATATAGAGCGCGCCGAACAGGGCGTAAGGTTAATAGACTACTTCTTCGACGATACTTTCGCGCCCGAATACAATTACAGGTTCGACGCAAAGACGGTCAATACTGTTATAGACAGCTTTATCAAAACGTATGACGTTTCCGACGACAATTCCGAATGGTTTTCAAAGGTCAAGGCAATCGCGCCCGAAGTTGGCTTCGCAAGCGAAACCAGCGAATACAGGGCTAATCCCGAAAAGTTCAGGGGCAGCGTTTCGGACGTGGCGGAAATTCTCAGAATTGCCGTTACGGGCATGGCGAACTCTCCCGACCTATGTACGATTATGCGCATACTCGGAAGCGAGCGTACCGTTGCGCGCCTGAATAACGCTATAATAAAGTAATGTGAAAAACAAGCAAAAAGTATGTAAAATCAGCCGCCGAAAGGGTTGCCTTAATTGACATTTTTCGACACGAAACATACAATGAATTGCAAGGAGTAAGGATATGTTAAGATTAACCGACATCAAGAAAGACTACCCCGTAGCGGATGGCTACGTCAACGCGCTTAAAGGTGTAAGCATAAGCTTCCGCAAAAACGAATTCGTTTCTATACTCGGTGCGTCGGGCTGCGGAAAAACCACGCTTTTGAACATAATAGGCGGGTTGGACAAATACACCTCTGGCGACTTGATTATAAACGGCGTAAGTACCAAAAAGTTCGGCGACAAGGACTGGGACACCTACCGTAACCATTCTATAGGATTCATATTTCAGAGCTATCATCTGATACCTCACCAAAGCGTTTTACAGAATGTCGAGCTTGCGCTGACCATTTCGGGCATAAGCAAGGAAGAGAGGCGCAAACGCGCGATAGACGCGCTTGACAAGGTGGGGCTGAAAGACAGAATACATCAAAAGCCCAACCAGCTTTCGGGCGGTCAGGCGCAGAGGGTGGCTATTGCCCGCGCGCTGATTAACGACCCCGAAATCGTTCTTGCGGACGAGCCGACGGGCGCGCTCGACTCGATTACCAGCGTGCAGATAATGGAGCTTCTGAAAGAAATTTCCAAAGACAGACTCGTTATAATGGTTACGCATAATCCCGAGCTTGCCGAGCAGTA
>CATJZR010000113.1 GCA_949745625.1 uncultured Eubacteriales bacterium
ATCTCAGCTTTACGATTTGAATTATACGTTGGCACGGGAATATTTAAAAAAGTTTGAATACCCTTGGGAGGCTCTCGGGGGTATAAAGGACTTTATAACGGAAATCGGAAGTTCTCTCGACGAGAACTATATTGCCGTATCCGAAAACGTATGGGTTCATAAAACCGCAAAGGTGGCTCCTACCGCGTATCTCGGCGCGCCGTGCATCGTATGCGAAAACGCCGAGGTAAGGCATTGCGCGTTTGTGCGCGGAAGCGCGCTTATAGGCAAAGGCTGCGTCGTCGGCAATTCGACCGAACTGAAAAACGTAATACTTTTCGACGGGGTTCAGGTTCCGCACTATAATTACGTAGGCGACAGCATACTGGGGCACAAATCGCATCTCGGCGCGGGCGCCATTACTTCGAACGTAAAGTCTGATAAGTCCAACGTGGTTATTAAGGGTGAAAAACCGTTGAATACGGGTTTGAAAAAGGTTGGTGCCATGGTCGGCGATTTCGTCGAGGTGGGCTGCAACAGCGTTCTAAATCCGGGCACGGTAATAGGAAAAAACACGCAGGTGTATCCGCTGTCGCGAGTGCGCGGAGTAATTCCGGCGGACAGCATTTATAAGGGTGACGGTAATATTGTCGACAAAAAGTGAGAGAATATGGGAAGATATTTCGGTACTGACGGTTTTCGCGGCGAGGCGAACGCGACGCTCACTGCGGACCACGCATATAAAGTAGGCAGATTTCTCGGCTGGTATTTCGGAGAGCTGAAAAGAAGAAACGGCGACGATTCGGCGCCGAGGGTGGTAATCGGCAAGGATACCCGCAGGTCGAGCTATATGTTCGAATATACGTTGATAGCGGGGCTTACCGCTTCGGGCGCGGATGCATATATGATGCACGTTACTACTACGCCCTCCGTCGCATATCTTGCACGTGTGGACGAGTTTGACTGCGGAATAATGATTTCCGCAAGCCATAACCCCTATTACGACAACGGCATAAAGCTAATCAATTCGCACGGCGAAAAGATGGAAGAGGACACGATAAGCCTTATAGAGGACTATATCGACGGAAAGCTCAACGTGTTTGGAGAAAACTATTCCGAGCTGCCTTACGCTCGCCGTGAAAAAATAGGAAGGACGGTTGACTTCGCGTCGGGGCGCAACCGCTACATCGGTTATCTCATCTCTCTCGGTATGTATTCTTTCAGGGGAATGAGGGTTGGGTTGGACTGCGCAAACGGTTGCAGCTGGAATATCGCAAAATCTGTTTTTGAAGCGCTGGGCGCAACGACCTACGTCATCAATGCCGAGCCGGACGGGTTCAATATAAACGAAAACGCAGGTTCTACCCATATTGAGAGTTTACAGAAGTTAGTTAAAGAAAAGAAGCTTGACGTGGGCTTTGCCTACGACGGTGACGCGGACAGATGTCTTTGCGTCGACGAAAAGGGTAACGCCGTAACGGGCGACCAGATACTTTACGTTTACGGTTTGTATATGAAGGACCGCGATAAGCTGGTGACGAACACCGTCGTTACTACCATAATGTCAAACCTCGGACTGTACAAGGCTTTCGACGCGGTGGGCATAAATTACGCGCAGACGGCTGTCGGCGACAAATATGTTCACGAATATATGTCGAAGCACGGTTGCCGACTGGGCGGCGAACAGTCGGGGCACATAATTTTTTCCAAATATGCGACAACCGGCGACGGTATACTTACCAGCCTTAAAATCATGGAGGTCATTCTCGCGAAAAAGACCACCCTGTCCAAGCTTACCGAGCCGGTTAAAATTTTCCCGCAGGTTCTCTTGAATATTCGCGTAAACGACAAAGAGGCGGCACAAAACGATGCAGACGTCGTTGCTGCCGTCAAAGCTGCCGAAGAAAAGTTGGGCAGTCGCGGCAGAATACTCGTGCGCGCTTCGGGCACGGAGCCGCTTGTCAGAGTAATGGTAGAGGCGGAAAGCGAAAAGCTTTGTAAGACCTACTCCAAAGAAATTGCGGAAGTTATTCGTAAAAAAGGGCATAATGTAAAATAAGAGGTTTATATGTGCGGTATAGTTGGATATACGGGCGGAAGACAGGCTGCCCCCGTCGTTCTCGACGGGCTTGCAAAGCTTGAATACAGAGGTTATGATTCCGCCGGCGTCGCAGTAAGTGACGGCGACGGAAATATCGATATAAAAAAAGCCAAGGGGAAGCTGAAAATTCTTTTCGACCTTACGGACGGAGGGAAGAGCCTTAACGGAACCTGCGGCATAGGGCATACGCGCTGGGCGACGCACGGCGAGCCCTCGCAGAACAACGCTCACCCCCACTGCAACGACGAGCACACCATAGTTGCGGTGCATAACGGCATAATCGAAAATTATTCGCCCTTAAAGGACAAGCTTACGCGGCGCGGATATACTTTCTATTCCGATACCGACACGGAGGTGGCGACTAAGCTTGTAGACTACTACTATAAAAAGTACGGCGAGCCGCTTAAGGCTATTTCCGAATTTGCGCTTCATGCGCGGGGCTCGTACGCGCTTGCGGTGCTGTTCAAGGACTTCCCGGGCGAAATTTTTGCAATACGTAAGGACAGCCCCATGGTGATAGGCGTAACCGAGGGTGGAGCGCTGCTCGCCTCGGATGTGCCTGCAATACTCAAATACACCCGCAACGTGTACTATACCGACAATCACGAAATAGTGTTGCTTTCAAAGGACGGCGTTGCGTTCTATAATCTCGACCGCGAGGAAATATCCAAAACCCCCACGCTCATTTCGTGGGACGCAGAGGCGGCGGAAAAGGGCGGCTGGGAGCATTTTATGCTTAAAGAAATTCACGAGCAGCCCGAGGTCGTCAAAAACACTGTCAGCTATTTTCTGCACGACGGCAAGCTCGATTTATCAGAGCTGCAACTTTCCGAGGATTATCTTAAAGGCGTAAGCAGCATAACGATAACGGGTTGCGGCTCGGCTTATCATGTCGGGGTCGTGGCGCAGTACGTTATAGAGGACATAGCCCGCATACCCGTACGCGCTGAAATTGCGTCGGAATTCCGTTACCGCAAGCCCGTGCTCGGCAGTAACGAACTTGTAATAGTTATCAGCCAGTCAGGCGAAACGGCGGACAGTCTTGCCGCGTTGCGCGAAATGAAAAAGCAGGGCGTCAAAACGCTTGCAATAGTAAACGTGCTCGGCTCGTCCATTGCGCGCGAGGCGGACGGTGTGTTCTACACCAAAGCAGGTCCGGAAATTTCCGTTGCCACTACTAAGGCATACAGCGCTCAGCTTATAGCAATGTATCTGATTGCGCTTAAACTTGCCGAGGTCCGCGGTACGGTCGGCGCGGAGCAATGTTCAATCCTTAAAAGCGAGTTGAACGCGCTGCCCGATAAGATAGCGAAAGTTCTCGAAATCAAATCCGAGGTGCAGAAATTCGCCTCCGAGATGATGGATAAAAGAGACGTTTTCTTTATAGGCAGAGGCGTTGACTATGCGGTCAGCGTAGAAAGCAGCTTAAAGCTCAAAGAAATAAGCTACGTTCATTCGGAAGCGTACGCCGCGGGCGAGCTTAAGCACGGAACGATAAGTCTTATTGAAGAGGGAACGCTGGTTTTCGGTACCTTGACGCAAAAGGCGTTGGCGGAAAAAACGGTCAGCAACCTCGTGGAAACGGCAAGCCGCGGCGCGTACGTTGCGGTGCTTGCCTTGCAAAGCGTTGAAGGTATTCCGGAAAATTTCAAAAAAGTTTTCCGTATTCCCGATACCGACGAGCATTTTACCGCCAGCCTTGCGGTTGTGGTAATGCAGCTTTTCGCATACTATTTAAGCGTTCTCAGAGGAAACGACGTTGATAAACCGCGCAACCTTGCAAAAAGCGTAACCGTGGAATAAATTTCGGAAAAAGCAAATGAAACTGAATATAAATCACTACAAGAAAATAAAGGGAATACTAATTCTCGTCGGGCTGGATTTAATTGCCATAGTCGCCGCGATGTCGCTTGCAATGCTAATCGTCGATATGAGTATAAAGTTCAACCTCAACCTGCTTTATTGGTTCCTTATAAACGTGACGGTAACGTACGCGTTTTTTGCGGTATTCAAGCTGTACACTATCGTGTTTACTTCAATGGGCTTGATTGATTCGCTTAGGGCGTTCTGCGCAATGCTTTGCGTATACTGCGTCAACGTGGCTTGCGGGCTGTCCTTAGAGCCGCCTGCCGGCTTCCGCGTCTGCTCTACGTACTGCATTTTTATGTTCGTTTTCGTATTGCTTATCCGCTTTTCAAAACGTATTTACATTGCATTGAAATATTCTGTTTCACGCAAAAGCAAGGGCAAAATAAGGGCCCTTATCGTGGGCGGCGGCAACGCGGGCACAATGCTTATAAGGGAAATTCAGACCACCGACAAAATAGATTATCTTCCTATCTGCGTAGTCGACGACGACCCCGCGAAGTTAAATAAAAACGTATACGGCGTAAAAATTCTCGGCGGCACCGAGGATATTCCAAAGCTGGTAGCCCAATACGCCATTGACGAAATACTAATCGCAATGCCCGCCGCGCCCAAGGCGCAGATAAAGCGAGTATTCGAAATTTGCGAAACGACGAAAAAGAAGGTTAAAACCCTTCCGGGAATTTACCAGATTGTCAGCGGCGACGCAAGCGTAACCGCGCTTCGTCCCGTACAGATACAGGACCTTCTCGGCAGAGACCAGATAAAGGTCAACCTCGACGAGATAATGGGCTATATAGAGGACCGCGTAGTTCTGGTAACGGGCGGCGGCGGTTCCATCGGCAGCGAGCTTTGCCGCCAGATAGCAACGCACAATCCCAAGCAGCTTATAATACTCGATATTTATGAAAACAACGCATACGACATTGAGCAGGAGCTTAAACGCAACCACCCCGAACTGAATTTGCTTGCGCTTATCGCAAGTATAAGGGACGTTGTGAAAATGGAGGACGTATTCAAAAAATACCGCCCCGAAATAGTATTCAACGCTGCGGCGCACAAGCACGTTCCGCTTATGGAAACCAGCCCCAACGAGGCGGTTAAAAACAACGTGTTCGGTACGCTGAACGTAGCCAAGTGCGCGGACAAGTTCAAGTCTAAGGTATTCGTGCAGATTTCCACGGATAAGGCGGTCAATCCCACGAATATAATGGGCGCGACGAAGCGTATCTGCGAAATGATAATACAGACTATCGGAAAGCACAGCAAGAACACCAAATTCGTTGCGGTGCGTTTTGGAAACGTGCTCGGTTCCAACGGTTCTGTAATCCCTCTGTTCGAAAAGCAGATTCAGGAGGGCGGACCCGTAACCGTAACGCACAAGGACATTATCCGTTACTTTATGACCATACCGGAGGCGGTTTCGCTTGTTTTGCAGGCGGGCGCCTACGCGCAGAAGGGTCAGATTTTCGTTCTCGACATGGGCGAGCCGGTAAAAATTTACGACCTTGCGTATAATCTTATAAAGCTGTCGGGGTTAGAGCCCGACGTGGATATAGAGATAAAAT
>CATJZR010000114.1 GCA_949745625.1 uncultured Eubacteriales bacterium
AAGCATATTTATAAAGCTCGATTTGCCGACGTTGGATTTGCCGACGACGGCTATAACGGGTTTTTCCGTTTCGATAAACTGCTCCTTACTTGCCGCGCTGGTTATAAAGTCCGCATTTGTAATCTTCAACATATCATATTCCTTTTATCGCGTTTTTGAAAACGGTATCAACGTCGGTTACGGGAATAAAGTTGATGCTGTTTTTAACCGACTCGGGAATTTCTTCCAAATCTTTTTGGTTGTCGGCGGGAATAATAACGTCGTGAATACCTGTTCTGTACGCCGCAAGCGCCTTTTCTTTAAGTCCGCCGATAGGCAGAACTTTGCCGCGCAGAGTTATCTCGCCCGTCATTGCAATACTCTTTTTAACCGGCTTCTGCGTGAACGCCGACAGTATCGCGGTAGCCATTGTTATGCCCGCACTGGGACCGTCCTTCGGCGTAGCGCCTTCGGGAACGTGAACGTGAATGTCCGTGTTTTCAAAAAGCGAATCGTCTATGCCATAGCTTGCGCTGTTGGAACGGATATAGCTTATCGCGGTGCGCGCGCTCTCCTTCATAACGTCGCCGAGCTTGCCCGTAAGCAGTATGTCGCCCTTGCCGCGCATTGCGGACACCTCTATCGTAAGCGTCGTTCCGCCGACAGCCGTCCATGCAAGCCCCGTAGCCGCGCCGACCTCGTCCGCCTTTAACGCCTTGCCGTCGCGCTCGTCTACGGCAACCGTTTCCGCGCCGCCGTCCGACAGACGCACCGCCGCCTTTCGGCAAACCGCGTCGATTTTCCTCTCTAAACTGCGTACGCCCGCCTCCATAGTATAACCGTCGATAAGCGCGTCGATAGCGCCGTCTGTGATTGAAAACTCCTCCTCTTTAAGCCCGTTCGCCTCACGCTTTTTGGGCACGAGGTACCTCTTTGCGATTTCGCGCTTTTCCTCGGGCGTGTAGCCGGTAAGCTCGATTATTTCCATTCTGTCGAGAAGGGGAACGGGTATGGTGTCGAGACTGTTTGCCGTAGTTATGAACAGCACCTTGCTGAGGTCGTAAGGCACCTCTATATACCGGTCCACGAACGTGGAATTCTGCGCGGGGTCCAGAACCTCCAAAAGCGCGTCCGCGGGGTCGCCGCGGAGGTCTGACGAAATTTTATCTATTTCGTCGAGCAGGAATACGGGATTGACCGAGCCTGCCTTTTTCATTCCGCTTATAATTCTGCCCGGCATTGCGCCGACGTAGGTCTTGCGGTGTCCGCGCACCTCCGCCTCATCCTTAACGCCGCCGAGACTCATTCTCACAAATTTTCTGCCCAGACTTCTCGCAACCGAGCTTGCAATAGACGTTTTGCCCACGCCCGGAGGCCCGACGAAGCAGAGTATGGGCGCGTTAAGGCCGCCCGTACGCTTCCTTACGGCGAGATATTCGGTTATTCTTTCCTTTATTTTTTCAAGCCCGTAGTGGTCCTCGTTTAAAACCTTGACCGCATCCGAAAGCTTTTCGGTGTCCTCGGTACACTCGTGCCAGGGAATGTCGAGCATCCAGTCGATATACACGCGAAGCACGTTGTAGTCGGGCGAAGAGGTCTGCATGCCCGACATGCGAGACAGCTCTTTAAGCGCCTTCGTTTCCGCCTCCGCGGGCATGCCCTTGGCTTTGATGCGCTCTTCTAGCTCGAACCGTTCGTTCTCGTCGTCGCCGAGCTCGGTATGAATTGCCTTCAACTGCTCTCTCAGGTAGTATTCCTTTTGATTTTTTTCGATATTCTGACGCACCACGCTGTTAATCTTGCGTTCGAGACGCATAATTTCCAGCTCGTCGTTGAGAATTTTGTCCAACTTTTTCAGCCTTTCGACGGTGCGCGCACACTCCAAAAGCTCCTGCTTCTGCTCGACGCGGATTTGCAGATAATGCCCCGCAATATTGACAAGCTCGTCCGGGTCGGTACACTTGTCTAAATTTGCCGCACCCTCCTTGGTAAGCCTGCTGTCGGTTTCGGTAATATCCTTCAAAATTTCCTTGGACGTGCGGAAATACGCCTCCTCCAGAGAAGCGTCGCCGTGCACGGGCGCTATTTCCTCTACGGTGGCGATAAACGTACCGTCCTCCTTGCGTACCTGCCTTGCGGTCGCGCGGAAAAGCCCCTCGACCGTAAGCCGAAGGCTGCTGCCCGGAAGTCTGGCAATCTGTTTAAGCTTGACCACCGTACCCGAAGCATACACGTCGTCGCCCTCTATGTCGTCCTTTTCCGACTGCTTCTGAGTGCAGACAAACAGGCGCGAATCGCCGTCCGCCGCTCTTTTGACTGCGCCGAGAGATATTACCCTGCCGACGTCAAAGCTTGAAACAGTGTTCGGAAAAACCACCCTGCCGCGTAACGCAAGCAGCGGATAATCTTGAAATTTAGCCATTTTAACTCCAAAAAAACGCGCCAACAGATATTGGCGCGGTAATTTATGCCGTTTCGCCGTAGATTAACTTCGGCTCGGCGTTGGCGGTAACACATTCGCGGGTTACCACCACTTCCTTTATATTTTTTTCGGACGGAAGCTTATACATGACCGAGGTCATAAAGCTTTCTATAATCGTCCGCAATCCTCTTGCGCCCGTCTTTAATCGGATTGCCGTATTTGCAATTTCCCTGACCGCGCCGTCTTCCACGGTGAGCTTGACCCCGTCCATTGCGATAAGTTTCTGATACTGCTTGATAATCGCGTTTTTGGGGCGGGTAAGAATATTGACCAAAGCGTCCTCGTTCAAGGGGTGCAGGCTTACCACGATGGGAACTCTGCCGACGAATTCGGGAATTAAACCGAAGTTTGTCAAATCGTGAGGCTTGACGTCCGAAAGCATTTCATAGACGTTCTCTTCACCGTTTTTAACCGAGCCGCCGAAGCCGAGCGTGGTATTGTCCTTACGCTTCTGAACTATCTTGTCTAATCCGACGAACGCGCCGCCGCAGATAAACAGTATATTCGTGGTATCTATTCTCAGGCACTCCTGCTGAGGGTGCTTGCGTCCGCCCTGAGGGGGCACGTTGGCGACGGTGCTTTCGATTATTTTAAGCAGCGCCTGCTGAACGCCCTCTCCGGAAACGTCTCTGGTTATGGATACGTTCTCACTCTTTCTTGCGATTTTGTCTATTTCGTCTATATAGATAATGCCGTGCTCCGCCTTGGAAATATCGTAGTCCGCATTCTGAATGAGTTTAAGCAAAATGTTTTCTACGTCCTCGCCGACGTAGCCCGCTTCCGTAAGAGTGGTTGCATCCGACGAGGCGAACGGGACATTGAGAATTTTTGCAAGCGTTCGCGCAAGCAGCGTTTTGCCGCAGCCAGTGGGCCCGAGCAACAGAATATTGCTTTTTTCGATTTCAACGTCATTGTCGCCCGCAGCGCTGCCAAGATTGTTTATGCGCTTATAATGGTTGTACACCGCCACGGACAGAACCTTTTTAGCCTCGTCCTGTCCCACGATGTATTTATCGAGCTCGTCCTTGATTTCCGCAGGCTTTTTAAGCGGAACGGGCTGTTCGTTTTTCTGCCCGCCGAGCTCGTCAATCATATCGTTGCATATAAGCACGCACTCGTCGCAGATGCACGCGCCGTCCTGTCCGCTGATAAGTCTGCTGACCTTATCTTCCGATTTTCCGCAAAATGAACAAAATCTTTTTTCTTTCAAAATACAATCCTTTAATTATCTTTTTACGAATACCTTGTCTATAAGCCCGTACGCCATCGCCTCGTCCGCCGAAAGATAGTTATCCCTGTCGGTGTCGTGTTCGATTTGCGCAAGCGGCTTGCCCGAATTTTTTGCAAGTATCTCGTTTAATTTACGCTTGGTTTTTAAAATGTGCTCGGCTGCGATTTTAATGTCGCTCGCCTGTCCCTGCGCTCCGCCCAGGGGCTGGTGAATCATAATTTCGCTGTTGGGAAGGGCAAATCTCTTGCCCTTCTGTCCGCTTGAAAGCAGGAACGCGCCCATCGAAGCCGCCATTCCTATACAGATAGTGGATACGTCGCATCTGATGTAATTCATGGTGTCGTAAATCGCAAGTCCCGCCGAAACCGAGCCGCCGGGGCTGTTGATGTACAGCGAAATATCCTTCTGCGGGTCCTTCGCTTCGAGATAGATAAGCTGCGCTACGACGGTGTTTGCGACCGCGTCATCTATTTCTCCGCTCAAAAATATAATTCTGTCCTCTAAAAGACGGCTGTAAATGTCGTACGAACGCTCGCCGCGCGAGGTCTGCTCTACGATGTAAGGAACCAATGCGCTTCTTTCCATAAATACGCTCCTTTAATTTTCTGTTTTAGCTTCTTTTTTTGCCGCGGGCTTTTTAGCTGCGGTCGTCTTCTTTACCGCGGGCTTGTCGTCCGCAGGAGCCTTTGCCGTTGCGGTTTTCTTTGCGGTAGTTTTCTTTGCCGCGGGCTCGCCCTCGGTATAAAGCTCGTTATTTGCGGTGAGGAAATCGAACAGCTTGGTTATTACTATGTCGTTTGCGATATAGTCGAGCTGTCTTTGATTCATACTCTTTTTGTATTCCTCGACAGTCTTTTCGACGGACTTAGCCTGCTCTTCGATTTTAGCGTCTACCTCGCTCTGCTCCGCCTTGAAGCCCTCCGTCCTTATAATCTTGTCGATTACAAGCTGATTGAGCACTCTGGGCTCAGCCTGCGAACGGAACTGCGAACGGAACTGCTCCATACTAAGCTGCATATATTTGAGGTAATCGTCCAGCTTCAAGCCCTGATACATAAGGCGGTAGCTGAAATCCTGCACCATTTTGTCTATTTCGCTTTCAATCATAGCGTCGGGAATTACCGTCGTCGCATGCTTGCTTATCTCGGTAAGTATGCTGTTTTCGGTTTCGTCCCTGCCGCGCATTGCCGCGTTCTTTTCAAGACGCTCGCGCGTTTTCGCCTTGTAATCGGCAACGGTTTCCACGCCCGCGTGTCCCTTTACGAATTCGTCGGTAAGCTCGGGATAGATTTTTTCCGTAATTTTATTGAGGGTGATATTGAACACCGCGTCCTTGCCGCGAAGGTTATCGGACTGATAATCGTCGGGGAACCTGACGTTGATGTCCTTGTTTTCGCCCTTCTTCATTCCGACAACAGCATCCTCGAAACCGGGAATGAACGCACCGCTGCCTAAAACGAGGTCGTAATCCTCGGCGGTGCCGCCGGGAAATTTCTCGCCGTCCACGCTGCCCGAAAAGTCAAGGTTGACGGTATCGCCGTTTTTGCATGCTCTGTCGGTAACCTCAGCGTTGGTCGCCTGACTTTCGGCAATCTTATTCGCTTCCGCGTCAACGTCCGCATCGGTAACATTATATTCAAATTTTTTGATTTTTAAACCCTTATACGCATCGATTGTAACCTCGGGCTTGACGGGAACTACGGCGGAAAGCACTACGCCCTCGCCCTCCTTCATTTCCTCTACGTCCAGCTCGGGCTCGCCCACGGCGGTAAAGTTATCCTTTTCGTTGCTCAAAATTTCGGGATAATATTTGTTGTAAAGAGAATTGAACGCCTCTTCGTAAAATACGCCTTTGCCGTAATAATTTTCAAGAACGGGCTTGGGCGCCTTGCCCTTTCTGAAACCGGGCACCGAATACTTACCCCTTACCTTGATATACGACGCGTTTATGGCGTCACGCCACTCCTGTTCGGTAAAGGTAATAGTAAGCTTTACCGTACTTTTTTCGCCGACAGACTGAGTATACTTCATAAAAATCTCCTAAATAAGTTAAATAAAATTTTATACTATAATCAAAAGGAAAACAGCGTTTGTTTTCCTTACACTACATTTTAACACATAATATTTTTTTTGAAAAGCATTTTACATTTACATTTGCTAAATTTTACTATATAATGGAATATGGAAATTTTAAAACGAGGTGAAACTTTGCCGCAGGACGCTTTTACGATAAGATACATTGCAGACGGGCTTAAATCGCAGCTTGTCGGCGGAAAAATATCGCGCATCATACAACCGTCGCGCGACAGCCTTACCTTTATTATATACACCGGAAGAGGCAGCGTTAAACTCGAAGCCTGCCTGTCCGCGCAGTCGCCCAGACTCAGCATAACCGGCGGCGAGACGAACGCTCCCGTCGCGGCTCCGAATTTCTGTATGCTTTTGAGAAAGCATTTTCAGAACGCCGAAATACTCGACGTAGTTCAACCCGACTTCGAAAGGATAATCTACTTTGATTTCAAATGCACCTCTGAATTTACCGACACGACTATGCGCCTGTATTTCGAGATTATGGGCAAATATTCCAACGCCGTGCTTTGCGAAAACGGCGTAATAGTCGGCGCGCTGAAAACCACCGCGATAAGCGAAAGCACCAAACGGGTGCTTTTCGGCGGCGTGAAATACCGTCCTCCGGAACCGCAGGACAAGATTTCTCCCGAGGATACGGAAGCGCTTGCAGCCGCGCTATGCAGCTTCGGCGGTGATAAGGCTCGCTTTTTATGCGATAACGTAAAGGGAATTTGCTACGCAACCGCGCTTGAAATAGTCGCCTACTACGGCGAAAACCCGACAGCCGGGCAGGTGAAAAACTTTATCTTTTCCGACCCCGCCGCGCCGTGCGTTATCTACGCCGACGGCGAGCCGTGCGATTTCAAGGTGCGCTCTAAGGCTGAAGAACAAAGGTCTTACCCCGACGTACTGTCCGCGCAGAGTGCGTATTATTCCTTCATTACCGCCAAACGAAGATTTACCGAAAAACGGACGCGGCTATCGTCCGCACTGAATTCGGCTATTAAAAAGTTTGATAAAAGACTTGCGCAGATGCGGCAGAAGCTTGACGAATGTCGCGATATGGAAACGGTAAAATTAAAGGGCGAGCTGCTTACGGCGAACGTCTACGCCGTGCGACGCGGCGACTCGAAATTCGAGGCGGTAAACTACTATGACGAAAACGGCGGCACCGTAACAATCGAGCTTGATAAGACGCTGACCCCGTCACAGAATATGCAGAAATATTACAAAAGATACGCCAAACTGAAACGGACGAAGCTAAGCGTCGAGGGACAGATGTCCGAGGCGGAAAAACAACGCGATTACCTGTCTTGCATAAATGCGCATATATGCAATGCCGAAACGGTTGAGGATTTGGAAGAGACCGAGGACGAGCTTGCCGCATTGCAAATAATAAAGCGCGACGAAAAAAAGAAAAAGCCCGCCGCTCCGCCTTACAGAATATATAACTACGACGGCTTTAAAATTCTTGCCGGCAGAAACAATATACAGAACGACAGGCTGACTAAATCGCTTGCCCCCGACGATTTGTGGCTGCATACGCAAAAATACCACTCCGCCCACGTTGCGGTGATTGCACGCGGACGAGCCGTCCCCGACGGAGTTATAAATGTAGCGGCGGAAATATGCGCCTACTATTCCGACGGACGCGGCGGGAGCAAAATTCCCGTCGACTATACTTTGAAAAAGCACGTAAAAAAACCGTCCGCAGCAAACGCAGGCTTCGTCGTTTATACCGACTATTCGACTACGCTTGCAGACCCGAACAAACATATAGAAATTGCGGAGGCTGCAGATGAAGAATAGCATTTACGTTTTAATAGCCGTCGGCTGTATGACCGCCGGCGCGGTCGCACTCGGGCTGTCGTTTACCGTGCTCGGCAATTACGCACTGGTCGCCGCTATGATACTCGGCGTAGCGGCGGTTACGCTGATAAATTTGCAGCAGAGAAAAAAGAATTTCAAGCAGCTGCTTTACTTCAAAATAGCCGCTTACGTGATTTTTGCCGCCGCGCTCGCACTGTTCGCCGTCGGCGCGATTAACAGATAGAAAATAGCGTTTTCGAGTATAAAACCGCACCGCAGATGTCAATATTAGTAATATGGACAGAATTTGCGGTGCGGTTTTGAATAAAATTCACGCCCTTTCACCCGCGGGGCGATATGTAATAATCGACGAGGACGAGTTTTTGGACGCGTTCCCGCAAGGCAGCGACAGAAGCTTCGAGGCACTGAAACGCTCGCTTACCCACCTTTGCAAGGAGGGCTATATCGACGTGAAATATTCGCGCGGCGAAATGTACTGCGTTGCGCCTCTCAAAAAATACGTCGAAGAGATACCCGAGGAGGAGCCCGAGCAAACGACGCGGTTCAGATTGGACCCCGTCTTCCTTTCGGCGTTCGTCGGCGGAGCGCTGGGAAGCCTGATTATTTCGCTGATTTTTGCGTTTATCTGATATGCTTACCAGAAACGAAGACGAAATAATGAAAGCGGTCTACGACCTTTGCGACGGAACGGAAGGCTGCCTTATATCGCCCGCGGAAATTATGTCGCTGCTGCCCGCAAAACGCAAATATAATTTCGAGAAAATAGACGCTGTGCTGAGAGACCTTATGCACGACGGCTATTTCGACCTTATCTCGTCCGAAAGAAAGGGCGAAAAAATGTACGTGATTAATTTAAAAGAGGGCGGTTTTTCGTACAAACGCACCATTAAACAGCGCAGACGCGACGTTGCGTTCCGAATTACTCTCGCGCTTGTCGGCGCAGTTTCTACGTTTATATTCGGACTCATTATCAAAAGCATTTTCGGATAGCCTCTTTATTTACTTGCTTTTTGGTTTGAAATTTGATAGACTTGTTTTACTATTCAGTTTCAGAGGAAAGCTATGAAGAACAAGAAATTATTTATATCGCTTACCGCAGTAGCCGCGGCGTTTGTATTTTTCGGGATATTCCTGCTGATATGGTACGTAGGCGACCACTACAACGATTTCAGAAGATTCAAACAGGAATTTGCAATCGAGGGGCTTGATGAAGGCGCCGTCCCGCAGGGACTTGGTTCGTTTTATGCCAAGTATCAGTACGACACCGATGATAAAGGCAATCCGTTAACAAAAGAACAACATTACTTTTTAACTAGTGCGTACATGAACGACGGTTCCCCTTCGCGAATATACGTAAATGGCTCAGACACGGGTTACGTAGGCTACGTCACTATGCTCAATCTGGACGGAACGCCTCACATCGGACACGTTGGCGGAATAGCAACCAATGCTGCGACTCTTTGGGTAACCTACGGCGACGACATAATGGTTGCAAAAGCAAGCGAAGAATATAAAAACGAGAACATACTGCTTGAAATTATAGATAAAGCAGCAAAAAACAAATCCGGTAACAACGACGGAGAAACTCTTTCAATACAGTTTACATCTTCGTTTAATGCAAACTGCAACGCCGCCTATCTGTATTATTTCCACGACCCGCGTTATACCACAACCTCATACGACAGACTTTACGTAGGCGAGTTTTACCGTAAGGGTAATTACGAAACAGAAAAAAGTCATCATCTGAAAACACCCTTCGGTTACAAAAACACTTCATTTATGTACGAATACAGGGTCGACACCAACACAAGCAATAAATACGGTCTTCAGCTTATCGACACCGAAAATAAGGATAAAAATTTATCCGAAAACGTACCAAAAATACAGAAAATTTATTCTCTGCCCGAAAAAATTCAAGGACTTGCCTTTTCTAAGAGGTCAGGTTACGGCGCTTCCGACGGAATAATGGTTCTGTCGCAGAGCTACGGGCTTTCAAACTCGCACCTGCTTTGCTTCGACTGGGCAAAAATGAACGCTAAAAGCACTAAATATACAAGCCTGTCGGAAGACGGCGTAAGCTTCGAATATAAGGAAATATATTTAATCAATGGAACACAAAAAACGCCATATTCCGATAAAAACCTTTTGGTCTACTATGCGGATAAGGCAGACAAAAATATGTTTTTGAAGGATTATTCGGTTCCGTCGATGTCCGAAGGTATGTGCAACATAACTTTGAAAGGAACGAGCAATCCCACGCAAACACGCATTTACGTGCTTTTCGAGTCGGGAAGCAAAAAATATAATTTCTTTACGCGTGAAAGCATTAAACACATATACAGCTTTATTCCTAATTTATAAAACGCAAAAAGCAGTTTCTTAAAAATAAGAAACTGCTTTTTTATTGCGCGGAATAAATTGCGTTTACAATCATGGCGGCAATATCTCCCATTTCCGAACGACAATCGCCGTCGAGCCACGCCATAGAGACGTTGAAAAGCATACCCGCGTAAAGATACGGGGCGTACGCATGCTCGGCAGGGTGCTCGTTTTCAAACACTTCGGCAAACGCACCGTTCAGATAATCGAGATAAATATATTCCAAACGAGCCCTTCGCAAAAGCTTGAACGGTTCTTTATTTTTTTTGAAAAGCGCCAGAACGTCGGTCACAACCTTAACGTAATCTTCCTTACACCGCGGCAGATAGTACTGTCCGCGCACGAACAGTTTGGTATTATGCGCGAAGTAAAAGAGAATTACGTCCTCCTTACTTTTGAAATAGCGATAAAAGGTCGCCCTGCCCACGCCGGCTTTGCGCGCAATATCCGTTACGCTTATCTTATCGTAACAGTATTCGCTCATCAATTTGAAGAGAGCCTGAACGATATAGTGTCTGGTATATTCCTCCGGGGCATAATCCATGATACAAAAACCTCGCTTTCGTCTTATTTCCGCTTACACTTTGACCAAACGTGTCTTACGCAGTATTCATTCCGTTGATTTATTTCCTTTTGTATCGTATGATACACTTGTCTCGCGGAAAAGTCAACCGAAACGCGCGACGGCGGACATTGCACGGGACAGAATTAAAATTAAGAAGGTGCAAAATGCAGGAAAAGGATTTCATTTCTTATGAGTAC
>CATJZR010000115.1 GCA_949745625.1 uncultured Eubacteriales bacterium
GTCCTCGTCTCCACTTTAAACGGTTCGCTGTGGCACTACGGTTCCGCCCTTTGCCGCCGGCGCCGAAACCTTTTCGCGCAGCTCCAAACAGATGCGCTCGGCAGTCTTTTTGCCCAGCCCCTTGACCGACGAAAGCCTTTTAATATCCGAGGTTGCAATCGCCGCGGCAACGTCCGCGGTGTTCAGTCCCGACAAAATGGCTATACCCATTCTGGGACCCACGCCCGAAACAGTGATAAGCTTTAAAAACATATTCTTCTCTTCCTGAGAAGAAAAGCCGTACAGCGCGACGCCGTTTTCGCCTACCTGCATATAGGTATACAGCTCGCCCTCCTTTTTACCCGCAAGCGCGGAAAACGCCGAATACGAGCAAGCCACCTCGAACCCAAGCCCCGACGCCGTTTCAATCAGTGCGTAGTCGGGCGTTATAGCAAGAATTTTACCCTTTATAAATCCTATCATAATTTACCTTATATTAAATAATTTGCCGAAGCGGGACGTGTGCGCATGGCACAGCGCAACCGCAAGCGCGTCCGCCGCGTCGTCCGGACGGGGAATTTTGTTGAGACGCAGCATAGAGGTTACGACGTGCTGCATCTGCATCTTGTCAGCGCGGCCGTAACCCGTAAGCGACTGCTTTATCTGGTTGGGCGTATATTCGTACAGCCTGCCGCAATACTTGATGCATGTAAGCAGCATAACGCCGCGCGCGTGGGCGACGGGTATGCCCGTGGTTATATTTTTTGAAAAGAACAGCTCCTCGACCGCGATTTCGTCGGGCTTATATTTATTGAGAATGTTGTTTATGCCCTCTTCGAGCATAGCAAGCCTTACGGGCAGGCTCTCGTCCTTCGGAGTGAGCACGACGCCGAAGTCGAGCGCGACCGTGTCGTCGTTTTTCTTTTTTTCAACCACCCCGTAGCCCATAGTCGCAAGCCCGGGGTCGAGCCCTAAAATTATCATTGGTTATCCTTAAATCAAGTTATAGCTTTTTGCAAGCCCTTCGAATGCCGGCAAAGCGCGCTCTATCATATCGGGCGAAACGCAATATGAAAGCCTCACGAAGCCGCCGCAACCGAAATCATCGCCGGCGACGAGCAGCAGCTCGTATTTTTTAGCCCTTTCCGCGAACGAAACCGCGTCGCCGTCCGGCGATTTTATAAACAGGTAAAACGCGCCGTCGGGCTTTGCAAATGTAAAGCCGTATTCCGTGAGCTTTGAAATTAATCTGTCGCGGTTTGCCTTATATGCCGACAGGTCGGATGTTTGCCCCGCGCACCTTGCAATCAGCCGCTGAAAGAGCGACGGCGCACACACAAACCCCAAAGCCCTGCCCGCGCCGAGCACTCCCGCATAAATTTCACCGAAGTCCTCCGCTTCGTTATTCACTGCGATATAGCCTATCCTCTCTCCCGGTAGCGACAGCGATTTGCTGTACGAATAGCAGACGATACTGCGCTTATAGTAATTCATTATAAACGGAACAGCCGCATCCGAAAACGTAAGCTCGCGGTAAGGTTCGTCCGAAATAATATATACGGGCTGAGCGCACTTTTCGACGAGCGCGACAATTTTTTTAATAGTATCCTCGCCGTACACTACCCCGCTCGGGTTGTTGGGGGAATTGATTATAACCGCCTTTGTCTTTTTGGAAAGCTTTGCGGCAAAATCGTCAAGGTCGGGCTGAAACTCTCCGTCGCACGCGACGGGCACGAGGGTACCGCCCGCATGCCCGCAAAACACCTTATACTCAGGGAAGAACGGAACAAACGCTATTACCTCGTCGCCCCCGTTGAGTAAAGCGTTTAAGGTTATAGTAAGCGAAGCCGACGCCCCGCAGGTCATATAAATACAGTCGGCGTCAAGCCCCGTTGAAAACCTTGCATTGAGATTATCCGCAACCGATTTTCTGACAGCGTAATCGCCCTGAGCCGAGGTGTAACCGTGCAGCTCGGCAGGGTCGGTATTTTCTATTAAACCGATAAGTGTTTTCTTTACGTCGTCGGGGGCGGGGACGCTGGGATTTCCTATTGAAAAATCGAACACGTTTTCTGCGCCGATTTCCGCCCTTCTCTTTTTGCCGTACTCGAAAAGCTCGCGTATCGACGAGCGGACCTTACCCAGCCTGACGTTAGTTTGGTTAAGCATAAGATTATATTATCAAAACCGCGCATAAAAGTCAATTATTAAAGACATAGCGGGCGCAAAAATTGCGCCCGCTTGCACTATTCAGTTATCTTCGGTTTCGTAATCCGCAACGCACAGAATTTCGTTCGCGTCAATATCCAACACCGCGCAAAGCTTTGCAAAAGTATCGAGCGCGGGCATTTTTTGTCCGTTGACATAACACGAAATTTGTTGATGTCTTATTCCTATTCGTCTGGCAATTTCCGTATTGGTCATACCGCTTTGCTTTATTGCTTCCGAAATTTTTACACGTATATCTTCTAACGTAATCATGAAATGATGTTATCACCTATTAGGTGCAAATTGCTTGGCTTGCATCTGCTGGGTGCATATAATGAAATTAATTAATTTAAAGAGGCAAAAAATATGGATTCTATTATCAATGAAATTTGCGAAAGAATAATTTCAAAGAACGAAATTCGGGAAAGCAATCAATTTACCGAGACTTTTGCCGCGGCACAGATAGAATACAACACACTTATGAATATGCTTAACGACGAACAAACAGCCGCGTTTCACGAATATGAGACTGCGGAGGGTAAATTGAGTAAGTTAGCGGAGCGCGAAAATTTCAAACTCGGCGTAAAGGCGGGCATACGCCCGGTTTTAGAAGTTTTAGGTAAAGATTAAAAAACGGACGAACGCGCTTTTGCAACCGTTCGCCGTTTAACCCGTTAAATCTTTACGGAAAGTTTCAATTATTTTATTCTCTATACGCGATACCTGAACCTGCGACACGCCGAGCATTGCCGCAACCTCGCTTTGCGTCATATCGCGGAAGTACCGCAGCATTATGACCTTGCGCTCGCGCTCGGGCAGTCCGGCTATCGCCGACTTTAATTGCAGACTGTCGACTATCTCCTCCTGCCTGTCCTCGACGGGCAGTTTTTCTAAAAGCTCCTGTGTTTTCTTGTCCTTGTACTCGCCCTGCGCATAAATCGATACGGGCATGTGGGTAGAGCCCATAGTAAACACAACCTCGCTTTCGGGCAGCTGAAATTCCTCTGCAATAACCTTTACCGACGGCTGATTGCCATGAATTACCGAATATTCCTCGACGAATATATTTATGCGTTTTGCAAGGCTTTTAATCGCGCGGGAAACCTTAATGCTTCCGTCGTCGCGCATAAACCGCTTTATCTCGCCCGCTATCATGGGCACGGCGTAGGTGGAAAATCGTACGCCGAAGCTTTCGTCAAAGCCCGTTACTGCCTTTAAAAGACCCATGCTTGCAAGCTGATACAGGTCGTCGTATTCGACGCCCTTGTTAAGGTATCTTCTTACTATGCTCTTTATTAAGTTGTTGTTTTCCAAAATCAGCGTTTCCTTCGCGCTGCCGTCACCCTCTTTCGCCTTTCGTATCAGTAAGTTCGTCTGTTCGACGTCAAGCATTTCACGCTACTTCCGTTTCAAACTTTTTAGCCATATAAACGACCGTGCCCCCGCCGCTTTTGGAATCTACCGAAAATTCGTCCATAAAGGTCTGCATAATGGTAAAGCCCATTCCCGAGCGTTCGTCGGAGGGAAGCGTTGTGAAAAAAGGCTGAACGGCTTTTTCTACGTCCGGTATGCCCTTTCCCGTATCGCTTACCTTTATATGTAGCACGTTGTCCTCTATTTCGCACTCTACGGTAACTATTCCCCTTTCTTCGCGGTATGCGTGAACGGTACAGTTTGTGACCGCCTCCGAAACGGCAGTCTTAACGTCGGAGAGCGCAGAAAGCGACGGATTAAGTTCAAGACAGAACGCCGCGACCGCGTCGCGGGCGAACGCCTGATTTTGAGGAAGTGAATAAAATTGAAGCTTCAGATAATTTTTTGACATAATTATTCCGCCTTGGGTATTAGAGAGTAAATTCCGCTTAAATTCAAAATTTTGTCCGCGGCAAAGTTTGGCTGCTCGATATACAGCGGTATCGAAAGCCGCGCCGCCTTTTTATATCTGCCTATCAGAAAACCTATGCCCGTCGAATCCATAAACGCAACCGAGGAAAGGTTAACTATTATTTTTTTTACGTTGGCGTTGTCTTCTATAAGCTTGTCGCATTTGGCGCGCGCGGACGCCGCCGAACACTCGTCCATTTCGCCCGACAGGTTTATGTAAAGCATTTTGTCGCGCAAGTATCCCGTAACGGTCATAATACTCCTCCCGCTTTTGTCTATCGGCATTTATGGTACTAAAAATTATGAGCTGTATTTTGCGGTATTTGCGCGAAAAAATAAAAAATTTGTAAAAAACGGATAAAAATTTACCTATTGCGTTGCTATCGTGAAAATAATGTAATATAATATATAGGCTAAAAAATATCTTTTAAAGGAAGAGCCAATGAAAAAGATTAAGTTTTTGCCGGTATTATTTACCGCATTTGCAGCAGTATTCTGCCTTAGCGCATGCTTCGGTATTCCCGTAAAAAAGCCAGACGATGCACTTTTAAAGGTGTTCGAGCAATACGACGATACCTCAAAATGGAATTTCGCCATTAACGTCACCGTCAACGACGGTACCGACACATTTACGGAATACTACGAATACATGAAAGAAAATATTTCGCAAACGGTGACGACGGACGATGGCACGTTTACCGATTATTTCAGCTTCGGTACGACTGCGTACTATTACTACGACAAGGGCGACGGTACTTACGAGAAGTACGACGAAAATTCCGAAACGTTCGAAGAAGCTTATTCATATACGAATATTGTCGACCTGACGCAGCTTAAATATTACAAATTCACCAAAACCGAAGAGGCGTACGCCGCCGATTTACCCGACTCCGCGGGCGACGATATTATAGGCAGCTACGAGGGCAGAACGTGGGTTAACATGATTATGTACGTCAGCGACGGAAAAATCAGCAAGCTTATAGGAAAGCTTGACGACGGATACACATTGCAGTTCGAGTTCTGTAAATACGGCGTAATAAATTTCACGCTTCCCGACGAAGAAACGCCGACGGTACCGTCGGGCGTTATGGAAAAACAAAACTATAACCCCGAAACCTTCGACAGCGAAAATCTTCAAGACAAAATGCTGAAAAACGACGGTGCTATCGGACTTCCCTCCACCGGAAATATCGACGCGCTGGTTATCCCCGTACAGTTCAAGAACGACACGATAACGCAATCGCAGCTGAACAAGCTGAATATAGCGTTCAACGGCACGTCCGAGCAGACGGGCTGGGAAAGCGTCAAAACCTATTATCAAAAAGCTTCCTACGGCAAGCTCAACCTCTCGTTCGACATTCAGTCCGTCTATAAGGCAAATAACACCGCCTCCTATTACGAGCAGTACAAACAGACCGTTACCGAAGGCGGCGAAACCTTCGAGATTACCGGCGAAAAGCTTATTTTACAGGAAGCGCTTGCTTACTACGAGCCGCTTATAGACCTTAACAAATACGACACGAACGGCGACGGCGCTATCGACGCGGTTTATCTTATCTACTCCGCGCCCGTCGATTACGATTATGCAGAGTTTTACTGGGCATACGTGGCGTGGTACTACGGTCAGGAGCAATACGACGGACTGGACGCCTATTTCTATCTGTTTGCGGGCTTCGACTTTATGGACGAGGACATTGACAAACTTGACGGAATGAAAATAAACGCCTCAACCTACATACACGAAACAGGTCATCTTCTGGGGCTTGACGACTACTACGACTACAATAAAAATACCGGCAGCAACGAGGGACTCGGCGGCGCGGATATGATGGACTACACCGTCGGCGACCAGAACGTCTATTCCAAAATTATGATGGGCTGGCTTGAACCCACAATCGTAACCTCGACCCGTACCCTCACACTTTCAAGCTCGCAAAAAGCTTCGGCCATACTCATTCCTTTGAATTTCGACAACTCGTATTTCTGCGAATATCTGTTAATCGATTTGTACACGGCGGACGGAGTTAACGCAATGCACTCTTCCGTAGACAATACAGTGCTTTACGACGGCGCGGCGTACGGTGTGAGAATTTACCACGTGGCTTCGTCGATAAAAAATCCTTACAGCGACAGCTACAGCTCGTTTACCGATAACAACAACTCGGTTTCGAGAATTCCTCTTATCAAGCTTGTCGAAGCAGACGGCGAAAAGAAATTTGCAAGCAGCGGCGGCTACGCCTCCCGCACCGATTTGTGGACGACGGGCAGTATGCTGTCAAAGGCGTTTCCCTCCTACACTCGTCACGACGGAAAGCTGCTCAACTTCGACGTTGCAATGAGCGCAGTCACCTCAACGGGCGCGGTTATTACGGTTACGTTTAAATGACAATCTATTAAAAGCGCCCACTCTACCACGGGTAGAGTGGGCGCTTTTTTAGTAGAGTTTCAGTTTTAAAAGTAGAAACGAACAAAAAAACAGTAGATTGAAGATTGGCTAAATTAGGTTTTCTTTTGCGCGCCCCGTAGATATACTTTAAATATAAGTTTTGGAGGCAATTTTATGAAAACGGTAAATGCAACCCCTACGGTAGCAATCACACAAAAGAAAGGCTTTTGCTCGTTTTATTCCAAGGGCGAAGAAATTTTCAACGCCGTATCGCATATTGTAGGCGGCGCGTTCGGGCTTGCGGTGTGGATTACGCTTACAGTATTCTCTTACCCCTCTGCTATCCATATAATAGCCTCTTCCGTTTTTGCGGCAAGCATAGTTA
>CATJZR010000116.1 GCA_949745625.1 uncultured Eubacteriales bacterium
GTTATTGTTGTTACAATAATTTTCATAACGCCAACCATAAATGTTATGAAAATTAGCAGAACATAAGGCATTGCATCCAGAAAACGCATATTTACCTATCATTTTATTTTAAATTTAGCAATTTATCTGTTAAAAAATATTTATGGCACTATGGCGGGTGCTTGAATAAACGAGCGCGCGGCTACGCCGCGCGTTCAAGCACCCTCCACAAACCGACATATGAATGAGGTGCTTTAAAAAAGCTAAAAGTAACTAACGCGACAATAGGCGATTGTGTAGCAAACGCCCCCTCCGCCGCCACCATTTCACACGCTTTTAACAATACTTTGACATTTCGCGTTTGACTTTGTATGTTGAAAATGATATAATACATTCGTGAAAAAGCCTAAGAAAAACACTTGGGTAAAGCGCAGACACAGCACGGTGTTCGCAATTTTACGCCCGATAATGCGCCTGCATTTTAATATGCGCTACCGCTATAAGGGCAAAAAAAGCGGACTTAAAAAGGGCGCTTACCTCATTATTTCCAACCACCAGACGACAATGGACCCCTTTATGCTGTCCGTGTCGTTTAAATTTCCCGTATACTTTATTGCGTCGGACGACATATTCAACCTGAAAGTTTCGCCGCTGATTAAATATCTTGTAGCGCCGATACCCAAAAGCAAGTCGCTGCAAGACATTGCCGCGGTAAAAAATATTTTCCGCATTATCAGGGAAGGCGGCGCCGTAGGCGTATTCCCCGAGGGCAACCGCACCATTTCGGGCGGGCAATGGGAAATGACAGACGCTATAGCAAAGCTTGCAAAGTCGCTGAAGGTTCCGCTCGTCATCTACAACATACGCGGCGGGTACGGAACAGACCCGCGCTGGGGACATTCCATACGAAAGGGCCGTGCCTTCGGCGAAGTAAAGCGGATTATTCCCGCCGACGAACTTGCCGACCTGCCCGTGGACGAGCTGTTCGGTATTATCAAATCCGAGCTTGCCGTTGACGACACCGCCTCCGGCATTAAATACAAAAGCCGCAAACGCGCCGAATATATTGAACGCGCTCTGTATATGTGTCCGGTCTGTAACGGTATTTCCGGCATAGAGTCCAAAAAATACAAATTCAGGTGCAGGTTTTGCGACACCCGCTCAACCTATACCGAAAAGCTTTCGCTGTCCCCCGCCTTCGCGGGCTATAACCGCATATACGAATGGTTTGAATGGGAACGGCGCGAAATAGTCAGGCGCGTAAAGAACGGCGAAACGATTTCCGACGGCGGAATATTATTCCGCGAAAGCGTGAAGCTGCGCAACAAGAAAAAGCTTGCGGGCGACAACGTGTCGATTGACGCGCAAAAGCTTATTATATCCGACAAAACCCAAAGGACTGTTTTCCCGCTCGGAGAAATAGATTCCATGACTATGGTCGGCAAGAAGAAATTCAATTTCTACCATCAGGGCAAAATTTTCCAGGTAAAGGGCGGCAAGCGTTTTTGCGCCATTAAATACGTACACATCTTTGACGGACTTCGTGCGGGAGGTAATATATGAGTTATTCGGATTTGAACGTGTGGGCGTTTTTGATTATTATTGCGGTTTTGCTGCTGAGTATGCTTCTCGGAAACATACTGCGCCTTATTCCCGGACTTAAAAAGACGCTTATTCCCGTTTCGGTTATGGGCGGCGCCGTGCTGCTTATAATCTCTACAATCACCTACTACTGCGCGGGCGACTACCTTTTCAACCTTCCCGTATTCGGCGGAAACGGCGAAAGCGGAACATTCAGCGGAATGCAGGTTCTCGAAATGATAACCTACCATGCTCTCGGTATAGGCTTTATCGCGTCGGGGATGCGCACGTCAAAAAAGAAATTCAACAAGGAACGTGCGGGCGAAGTATTCAATTCGGGACTGACTACGGTAAACGGCTATCTCATTCAGGCGTTTGTGGGACTGATAATAACTCTTATTGCGGCGTATCTTCTGCACGCCGACGGTCTGATTTCCGCCGCGGGAATTTTACTTGCGTTCGGCTTCGGACAGGGCACCGGACAGGCGATGAACTTCGGCAAAAATTTCGAGGAATACGGCTTTAAGGGCGGGAGTAATTTCGGACTTACCATTGCCGCGCTCGGCTTCCTCGTCGCATGCATAGTCGGCGTCATTTATATAAACGTGATGCGCAGAAAGGGTCAGATAAAAATTGTAGAACGCGAAAAGGGAAACAGTCTTTCCGACTACGAGGACGAAAACGAAATTTCCGTAGTATCGTCTATGGACAAATTCACCGTTCAGGTTGCAATCGTTCTCGCCGTATACGCGGCGTCTTTCGGGATAATGTACGGGCTTACCAAGCTTATCCCCTCCTTCGAAACGACGCTTTTCGGCTTTAACTTCTTTATCGGCGTGCTGCTTACCATACCGGTAAAGGCGGTGCTTAACAAGCTGCAAGAAAAAAAGATAATCAAAAAACAAATAGTAAACAACTTTATGATGGACAGAATCGGCGGCTTTGCCTTCGACCTTATGATAGTTGCAGGCGTAGCCGCAATTCAGATACCTTTGCTCGTATCCTACTGGAGCGTGCTTCTGATAATGGCTGTCGCGGGCGCGCTGGTTACGGCGTTCTACGTCAATTTCGTCTGCAAGAAACAGTTCGGAACATACAGACACGAGCAGTTCCTCGCGTTCTTCGGTATGCTTACCGGCACGGCGAGCACGGGTATGATTTTACTGAGGGAAATAGACGGCACTTACCGCACACCAGCAAGCGAAAACCTCATTTTCCAGAACGTACCCGCAATGATATTCGGCTTCCCGCTTATGTTCCTCGCCAACTTCGCGCCGAAAAGCGATTTAAGCGCGCTGATAACCTGTATAATAGTAGGCGTGGCGTTTGTAGCATTAAACATTCTGCTGTTCAGAAATAAAATTTTCCGCAGACGAAAACCCGCCCCGCCGACAGACGGCGAAGTTTCCGTTCAGGAATAGAAAAAAACACGGCTGACCGCAGCCGTGTTTTTTAAAATTGCAGGGATATTTCAAGATAATTATTATCGAGCGAGGCCGAAACTTTACCGCCCAGCCGTTCGCATATTATTTTTGTGATAGACAGTCCCAGCCCCGTGGAAGCGCTGCCGTTGCGCACGGTATAAAATCTGTCGAACAGTCTGTTCACGTCAATGCTGTCTACGCCTTCGACGTAATTGCCAAAGGTGATTTTTTTGTTTTCAAGCCCGACCTTAAACCCGCCCGCGGCATATTTCAGCGCGTTGCTTATAATATTTGAAAACATGCGCATAAGCTCGGTTTTATCGGCTTTTATTATAAACGACGGCACCGCGACGTCTATTTCGGGCGTTATGTTTCTTGTGCAAAACGCCTCGTAATAATCGGCGATACATTCCTTAAGAACCAGCCCCGCATCGTACGGCTCCAAGCACTTTTTCCTGAAATTATCCGCGGCAACGGAATAGGAAAAAAGCTCACCGGAAAGTTTTGAAAGCGCTGCCGTACGCTCGCGTATTACAGCAAGATACCGCTCGCGCTTTTCTTCGTCCGTTTCGTTTTCAAGAAGGTCGAGATACCCGCTTATCGCCGTAAGCGGAGTACGCAAGTCGTGCGCCGCGTTGGCAAGCGCGGTCTTTACCTCCTTATCGCCGTCAACGTATATAAGTTCCTTTTCCCTCAGCGCGGAAAGCTGCGTATTGAGACCTGACGCAAGCTTTTTAACCGAAGCGTCGCCGCCGGATACTGTAATAAGCTTATTCGTACCGCCGTGAACAAGCCGCTGCAGCTGTTCCTCCACTTCCCTTAATCCAAGCTTTATAACTATAAGTTTGAAAGCAAGGACCGCCAAAATAACGGACAGCACACTTCCTGCAATGATTGCGGCAACGTTCATTTCAAGTACCTTCTTATTTGATATTTTCTTCCGAGAATACCGTAAGCCCCGCAACGGTTGAAATGCCGATAAGACAAACCGCGCTGACCGCCGACTGCCAGACGGACAGCAATTTACTGTTTAAAACATTAAGCTGCCCGGAAGGGAATATATTCAGAAGAATTTTATAAAAACCAAGTACGCTTTCGCTTTTTCTGTGCGGATTGGGTATCGTCTGCGTTATCATTTCGCCGAACTCGTTTTCAATCATCTGCGTGTAAGTCAGAGGTTGGTTGATTTCCGAAACAAGATACATTGCGACGAAAGACATTACCGCAAAAGAAGCAACCGTAACTATAAGCGAAACCACGGTATTTTTCGACATCATCGCAACCGCGGTATATATCGAAGAATATACCGCCGTTATCAGGCTGCCCGTAACGAATATTTTTACAAGATACCGCGCGCTTTCCGTAAACCCGCCGAGAAGGGGCAGCGTTACCGGGAAAAATACAGCCATAACCGCCACGTTCATACAAAGGGCTGTGAAAAGCATGGTAAACAGGTTTGCAAGATAAATTTTTGAACGCGGAAAACCGGCTATAAGCTTATTGCGTATTGTACCGTAATTATAGTCCGCGCCTATAAACAGACTGCAGAAAACCGCAAGCAGCACGGCGGTAATTTCCGAAACCGCCACACTTGAAAACAGAGTATCCGCACAAACGGAGAAGCCGCTCTTTTTCAAAAAATAATAACGCAGCGTCAAAGTAAGCATTATTGCCGCCTGGCATATAAGCATAAAGTAAAACAGCTTGCTCTTTTTCAGGCGCATTAAATTGGAACGGAAAAGCCTAATCATTGAAACCACCTCCTATGAGGTTGATATAGTACGATTCAAGGTCTTCGTCCTTTTCCGTAATCCGTAAAAGATTTATGCCGCGGCTTTTCAAAGCCAGAACCAGCCCGGTTATATCCGCGTCGCCGTAAACTTCAGCCCTGTCGTCGCCTACAATCCGGTATTCGAGATTGAGGCTGTCAAGCGCCGGCGCAAACGCCGGCGAAGGCGTCACGGTTACAGAAATGCACTTACGGCACACGGCGGCAAGCTCGCTTGCGCTGATTTCCTTTAAAATTTCGCCCTTGTGCATAAAGCCGTAATGGGTGGCTATTCTTGAAAGCTCGCCTAAAATATGGCTTGAAACGAGAAAGGTGATATTTTTTTCGCGGTTGAGCTTTAAAATGAGTTCGCGTATTTCGATTATACCCTGCGGGTCGAGACCGTTAACGGGCTCGTCGAGCACTATAAAATCCGGGTCGCCCGCAAGCGCAAGCGCAATGCCCAGTCTCTGCTTCATTCCAAGCGAGAAATGCCCCGCTTTCTTTTTGCCGGCGTCGTCAAGCCGTACCAACTTAAGCAGTTCGTCAATACCTCCGAACGAAGGCTTGCCCAAAAGAATGAACTGTTGCTTTAAATTTTCGTACGCAGACATATTCGCGTATATCGAAGGCGTTTCCACCACTCCGCCGACACGCTCGCGCGCTTTATAAATCCCGCGCCCGTCGTAAGGTTCGCCGTACAGAAAATAGCTTCCGCCCGAAGGACGCTGCAGCCCGCTTATAATACGTATAAGCGTAGTCTTGCCCGCGCCGTTTTTGCCTATTAAGCCGTAAATCGCGCCGCGCGGCACGTGCATTGTAAGACCGTTAAGCGCGCGGAAATTTCTGTATTGCTTTGTAAGATAATCCGTTTCCAGACAATATTCCATCATATTACTCCTTTGATTTTTGTAAGTATTTTACCACGGCAAAATCAAGGAATTTACAATTAAAGTTAAAGAAAACGTCAAGATTTAAGTTTGTAGCCTATGCCCCACACCGCTTCAACGTAATCGTTGCCGTCCGCAAGCTTAAGCTTATGGCGGAGATTGCCCACATGCGTTCTTAAAGAGCTTTCCTCGCAATCGGGCGTCAGGCTCTCTATATCGGTCATTATCTTCTCCTTAGTCACGACCTTTCCGCCGTTTTTCATAAGCGTTAACAAAATAGCGTATTCCGATTTGGTAAGTTTGACGGGAATACCTTTCACTGTTACCGTATAATCGGAAATATTCAGCCTGATTGCCCCGTGCGACAGCACGCCGTTGTTTTCGCGGTTTCTCAGCTGTACGCTTATCCGCGCAAGCAATTCCTTTGTATCGAAGGGTTTTGTTATATAATCGGCAGCCCCGCCCAAAAGGTTTTCGACCTTGTCCTCAATCCCCGCTTTCGCGCTGACCACTATTACGGGCACGTTATTTATATACGGCAGAAGGTCGCTGCCGCTTATGCCGGGCAAGGTCAAATCAAGCAAAATCAAATCGGGTGAACACGAAGTAATTTCAGTCAGCGCTTCCGTTCCCGAATATGCGCGGAACACAAGATAGCCGTTTTTTGTAAGCAGCTCTCCGACCATATCGCCTATCGATTTGTCGTCTTCGACAATGAGAATCCTTTTTTCCATAGAAATATTTTAACACATTGCACGGGGAATTTGCAAAGTATTTAATATATTACGCATAATGATTTTATGAAAAGATTAATTGCTATTTGTTTATCGGCTTTACCCGCGCCGCTGCCGGTGCAGAGCGTTCCCCGCCCCGAGCCCATCGAAGTAGTGACCGTTACGGACGGAGCTTCGCCGGGCACGGCAAGCCTGTACGGAAACGGCGAAAGCTTTATAACCGACCTTAAGGTGACGGTAAAATTCAAATTTTACGCGCCCTACGATATAAAGCTTGAGGACGGCTATTCACCGTTTATGTCCGTCTTCGATTTCGGCGCGCAGGACAAACTGCTGTTCTGCTCTTCACAGACGGGCGGAAGCGGCGGCTACGGCAACTATACCGTATACCGTCTTAAAAAGCGCTCGTACGAGCTGCTTTACGACGACAAAACAAACAGTAAAAACGAGAAGTTTGTCGCAGTTTTTCAGCCGGACGGCTTTATGCTGATTAACAGTGCGGCAGCCTCCCTGTCCGTGTCGGTCGACTATATGGACGATTTTTATTACGACAAAATTTTTGCGCCCGACGGCAGCTTAAAGGGCGAACAGCCCAATGTAAACGACATTTCCTTCGTGTCTCCGGCGCTCAATCCCGCAAGCGGAATTTACAGGCTTCTTACTTACCGCTCCGTCGCTGCGGTTGCGGAAGCCAACCGCCTCGGCTATATCGTGCAGACGCTTGACTTCGACGGCAATACCTTTACCCCCTCCTTTACCGAATTTTCGATAGGCTTTTAAAAAAATGCGCCCCTTACAGGACGCATTTTTTTAAAACATAACGAGAAGAAAACCGGTCAGCACGCCGACAAACAACGAAAATGCGGGAAGCTTGCTCTTCCACATCAACACGGCTTCCGGCAGCAGCTCGCCGAATACGACGTACAGCATTGCGCCGCTTGCAAAGCCGAGCGACAGAACAAGCATAATATCGCTTATTCCGCCAAGCGCATAGCCTATAACCGCGCCAAGCACCGTCGGCAAACCGCTGAGGGCGGTAAGCAGACACGCTTTGCACTTGCCCATTCCGCCCGAGATAAGCGGTACGGAAACAGCCATTCCCTCGGGGATATTGTGCAGACCTATCACGATAGCCATTATAAAGCCGGAGGACGCGAAAAGCGTGTCGATTAGGTTTTCCTCCGCCGCGTACGAAGCACCTATTACCATTCCCTCGGGCAGGTTGTGCAGCGCGATTGCGGACATCATTACAAGCCCCGCTATAAACAGTTTGGAATTTGCAAGCTCGTGCTTTTTGTAGTGGTCGGCGTGAATAAGCTCGTCCAAATCATCCGCGGTTGCGGGGTGGTTCGCGTCGATATGCTCAACCTCGTGATTAGTGCGCTTATCGATAAAGTAGTTTAAAAGGAACACCACTCCGTAGCCGACGGCTACCGCCGCCACAACTATAAGCGGGGTAAGTTTGGTCAGCTTGCCCTCGTTCATAAGCTGAATAGGCTCGCTCATCAAATCGAAGCAGACGACGGCAAGCATTATCCCCGCCGCAAACGAAAGCAGCAAGCTTACTATTTTTTTTGAATCGCGCTTCATAACCGCGCCTACGATACCGCCCAATCCTGTACCGACTACTCCCGATATAAACGTAATTGTTATAATTGCAAGATAGTCCAAATTATCAACCGCCTTTAATATTTTCGTCTTTCATTTTCGCGCTTTAAATCTTAAATGTCAACTGTTTAGCGTTGATTTTCGCACGGCTTTATAATATAATGTTTTGTAAGGAGAATTATATGAACAAATTGCTTTTAGTTAAAAAGGACAACTGTCCGCAAAACCACCCTTGCCCCGCCGTTAAAGTATGCTCCGCAGGCGCACTGACACAAAGTGGATTTTCCGCGCCCGTAGTAGACCTTGACAAATGTATAAGGTGCGGTAAATGCTCTTCGTTCTGCCCCAAAAAGGCGCTTGTGCTGCAAGGATGACGCAGCGGATTTTCGTTTGACAAAATATGCGAAAAATGATATAATCCGCCTGCTTGACAGCGTTTAAAATTTTCCCGAAAGGAGTTACATAATGCCAGACAAAGAAAAACCCAAATCAACGGCAAAGCCTGCGGCAACTAAACCGGCAGCGGCTAAGCCTGCGACAGCGAAGCCTGCTGCGCCTAAGGCGGCAGCGGCTAAGCCAGTAACAAGCAAAGCAGCGCCCAAACCTGCAACGGCTAAGCCCGCGGCAGACAAAACCGCCACCCCCAAGGCTACGGCTACGAAAACGGCAACGGAAAAGCCCGTTGCGGAAAAACAACTAAAAGAACAACCCGTCGCCGCGGCGACGGTATCCGCACCGAAGCGTGCGGATAAATCACCGAAAGCAAAACCCGAAAAGAGTCCGGAAAGCAAAGGAGGCATTTTAGTGCTTAGCAAAAAGACGCGTTACATAATTATGGCGGCAGTTGCATTCGTTCTCGTAATCGCGCTTGTAGTCGGTATAACCGTAGGCGCAGTTTCGTGCAACCGCGCACCCGACTTTTCCACCGTCCCTCCGGTAGCTGACAGAGTCAAAGACGACAATCCCTTTACAAATACAGAACGCCCCGTCATTACTACCCCCAATGCCGTCAAGGGCGACAAGTTCGAATACGGTTATTCGGCAATGACCGAAGTCGGCTTTTCCGCAACGGTCGAGGGCGAGGTCGAAAGAAAGAAATCGGTTGCCTATTACGAGGGCACTCAGATTGAAAGAACCAACGAAGGCGCGACTTTCGGCAACGAGGAATATCCCAAATACGGATATACGCTCAATTCCGTAATAGGCGCAGGCGACGAAAAAACGCAGGCGCGTCAGGACCTTATAGAAGAATCGGACTACTACTGCGCGCTTGGCACCCGCAACAATTCGGGCAACGGCAATAACGGCGACGCTACCTTTACCTGGATGGACGCAAACGGCTATCTTTACAGCGGAACCACCGCAAACCCCGTACACGCAATAAACGCGGACGGCACAAACAGACAGCTTTATAAGCACAGCGCGGCAGCAGGTATGTACTACGGCGGCTACAAAAATACAGACGACCTGCTTGACAGCGAGCCAGGAATAATAAAAAAGATTACTCTCCGTCCCCGCGGTTACGGCAGCTATTCGGTAACCGGCGTTTACGCGCCCGCGGGCGAAATAATCAAAATATCGATAAGCGAAGCGGATATGAACGCTACGGGCGGACTTACTATACATATTGGTCAGACGCTTTACAACGGACAGTCAAACAACATCTGGGCGGCAAAGGGTCAGATGCAGCGCTTTCCCAACGTCCTCAACACGATGAACGTCAACAAGGACACCGCTACGCTTGAAAACGGATACTACACCGCTTACGTCGGCTCGTTCCTCGGCGGCCCCCTTTATATCCGCAATACCTCGGCAACCTTTACCGCCACCATTTCCGGCGGCGTTGCATATTCGCACTTTATTTTGGGATACACCACCGAAGAGGAATTCGAAAAGAACAAGAAGTCCTCCGCCCCCTACTTCGATTTGGAGGTATGGAGCTACGGCGTTCTGCACTCGGGCACTAAGTACCAGGCGCAGCGCTACTCTTACGACGACCTTTACAAGGCGGCGGTACTTTGGGAAAAGGTTGCAAGCGTAACCACCACGGGCAGCAATCAGGGTATAGTTTTCCTTTACGAGCCGTTTGTTGCGGCGGGAGCGGCGGTCGCATTCCCCGGCAGAAGCTCGGTAAACTGCCCGACGGACTGGATGAGTAATTCACTCAACTACAACGTAATGGTATCGTCTGGCGCGTGGGGTAACTTCCACGAGTACCACCACAACTTCCAGGGCTACGGAGTAGGCAACGGCGGCGAGGTTACAAACAACGGCATGACCCTGGTATCCTACGCGTTGTTCACCAAAATCTCCTCGAAGCGCGGAATTTCAAGCTACGGCGGACAGGGTCTAGGCGGCTGGAACAACTATACCAGTGCAACCTGGGCTTTAAATGACTTGCTGAGCATCAGAAACGGCGGCAGCCCCTCAAACGGCAAGCAGGGACTTGCACTTTACGCAACGCTGTTACACAACTTCGGCGCAAACAACTATATTCAGGCTAAGGTCAGGGGCGGCGGACAGAGCTATCAGGCTTACGCAAACGCATGGGAAGCCGTTACTCATAACAATATGTCTTACTACTTCAACGAAGTATTGAAGGGCGGCATAAAGTCAACCGCACCCGACGAATATCCTATGTTCGTTCCCGTATCCTCCGTATATCAGACGGGCAGAAGCTATATGTACGACGGCGAAAAGAGATACTTTAACACCATGCAGCCGTACGTAATCCCCTACGGCGAAGAATTTAACATAGACCTGAGTCAATACAATGCACCGAGCGGTCAATACGCAAGCGGAAGTATTGTCATTCCCGATAATTTCGAATATACGGTTAAAAGTATTTCGCAGCCCAAGAACGGAACCATCGAAGTGGTTGACGGTTACAACTTCAAGTTCAGGCCCAATTCCGAAAAGCTTTCGGGTCAGATTATCGTAACGCTTGAAATCAAGGAAAAGAGCAACGCGTTCAAGGTTGACGACGTAGACCTCGTACTCGAATTCGAGCAGTCGCACGAAACCAACAAAATGACGCTTGAAAGGACCACCTACACTTACACTGCGGAAACTATGTACAAGGACGCTAAAACGGCGTACGAAAGCAACTTCGCGGGTTACGACAAGGTCGTTGAAAAAGCAAACCATACAAACCCCACGCAGAACTGCAATACCGATATATGGTTCTATCCCAACACCGACGAAAATCACAACAAATATCCCGACGCACCCGAGTCGTACTTCTTCCACTCAAACACCGTAGAGGTTATTGACGGCAAGCTGTACTTCGAGGAAGCGGGCAGATACAGAATTTACCTGCGCGGACGTTCCAACTGCGCGGTATACTATTCAACGGACGGAAAGAATTACCTGTTCGGTGCGGCTATAACCGAAGAGACAAAGGGCGTTGGACACGCGAACTTCTTTACTAACGACCCCACCACCTACTTTGACGTTGACCTTGAGGAACACTCCTGGGTTTACGTCAGGGAAGTGCTGATTGTTCAGGAAAAGTCAAGAAGCTATATAGGCTTAGGCTACGCGCAGTGGATTAAACCTATGTTCACAATAACCGAGGACGAGAACGGAGTATTACATTACTTCGACCAGACGGGTAAAGAGGTTTCCGAGGAAGAGGCAAACAATGCCCAGCTTACCGAACCGAAGAAAGCAAGCTATATCAACGCGTACAGAAGCAACTACGAATTCCCCGACAATAAGTCGTTTGAATCCGATTACTTCTTCACACGCCAGTATAAGTACAATTATTCGGATAATGTTTCATACAGCGGCGACAGTCAGACGCCTGTACCCGAATTAACCAAAAACCTTACGTCAAGCTGGGGCGGCAGCAAGGATATAAGCATCCTCACCGACGGCATAAAAAATCAGGGCAACGACAAACAA
>CATJZR010000117.1 GCA_949745625.1 uncultured Eubacteriales bacterium
GTTGCAGGCAATGCAAACGTATTCGTATTCCCCAATATAAACGCAGGGAACATAGGCTATAAAATAGCGGAGCGTTTCGGCGGATATATGGCAGTAGGTCCCATTTGTCAGGGTTTTGCAAAGCCCTTGAACGACCTTTCGAGGGGTTGCAGCGTCGAGGATATAGTTGCAACGGTTGCCGTCACGGCATTACAGGCAGAATAAATTACAGAGGTACTATATGAAAATTTTAGTTATCAACGCGGGAAGCTCGTCGCTTAAATATCAGCTTTTCGATATGGAAACGGAAAAGGTGCTTGCAAAAGGCGGCTGCGAAAGAATAGGTATTAGCGGCTCGCTTTTAAAGGCAAAGGGAAACGGAGCGGAAAAGGTTTACGAGCAGGATATGCCAAACCATAAAATTGCGATTAAGCTCGTGCTTGACGCGCTGCTCGACGGAGAAATCGGCGTAATCAAGTCAATGACCGAAATCGACGCTGTCGGTCACAGGGTGGTTGCAAGCGGAGAATATTTCAAAAAGGCGACTTTGGTCACGCCCGACGTAATGAAAACGCTTGAAGAAAAGACTTTCGAGCTCGGTCCCCTTCACAATCCCGCTGCGGCTACGGGCGTAAGAGCGTGTATGGAGGTTATGCCCGGCAAACCTATGGTTTTGGTGTTTGATTCCTCGTTCCACTCGACTATGCCGCCAAAGGCTTTCCTTTATGGAATAGATTACGACGACTATAAAAAGTACTCCGTAAGGAAATACGGTGCGCATGGCACAAGTCATAAATATGTATCGCAGGAAGCTGCAAAATTCCTCGGCAAAAAGGCAGAGGAACTTAAAATCGTTACATGTCATTTGGGCAACGGCTCGTCGATTACTGCAGTCGACGGTGGAAAATGTATTGATACTTCTATGGGCTTTACCCCGCTTGCGGGTGTGCTTATGGGGACGCGTTCTGGTGACATCGACGCGTCAGCTGTCGAGTTTCTTGCAAGAAAGAAAGGAATGAGTCACGCGGATACTGTTACCTATCTCAATAAAAAGTGCGGGGTTGCTGGTGTTTCCGGAGTTTCAAGCGATTTCAGAGATTTGTGCGCGGGCGCGGAGGCGGGCAATGAAAGATGCTCGCTCGCGCTTGATATGTTTGCCTATCAGACGAAGAAGTTTGTCGGCGCTTACGCTGCCGCAATGGGAGGGCTCGACTGTATCGTTTTCACCGCAGGAATAGGTGAAAATACGCCCACGGTTCGCGCGGACGTATGTCACGGGCTCGAGTTCCTCGGTGTCAGGTTCGACGACAAGGCTAATGAAGCTAAAAACGACGGTTCGATAAGAGTTTTGTCAACGAAGGATTCGAAAGTCGCCGTACTCGTAATCCCCACCAACGAAGAATTGGTAATTGCAAGGGAAACGGCTGAACTTTTATAAAATGCCCGCAAAAAAAGTTGACAAAGTTATTAACCTATAATATAATTTTAAAGTCAACTTTTGATATGAAAATAGAAGTCAAAAAGCTAAACGCATTAAAAAAATATTCGGGCGTTTTCGAATTCGATTATCAGCCACCCGAGAATATATGTATGGTTCCGCTCTGTAAGATAGACGGAAGCGTTAAGGTTCAGGGAAGCTACGACATTTACGAGGACGACAGCGTAGGCGTTAGCTTTACTGTGAAGTACGGCATTACGGGGCAGTGTTCATACTGTTTAAAGGATGCCGCCACAAAAGTAGAGCAAGTATTTGACGTGCTGTTTGTTACGGAAGATGACCCCGATAACTATCGCTACGACGGTATAAATATTAATTTAAAGACCGCCGTAGACGATGCAATACTTTTCAGTCAGCCAAACGTGTTGTTATGCAGAGAGGACTGTACGGGTATTGATTTAAACAATAAGTAATTAAGGAGTAAAATTATGGCAGTACCTAAGTCAAAACAATCGAAGGCAAGGACTAATAGCAGATTTGCAAATTATAAGGCAACGGCTCCCACGCTTGTGGAATGCCCTCATTGTCATTCGAAAATGCAGGCGCACAGAGTTTGCGGAAACTGCGGTTTTTATGATAAGGTCGAGGTAGTTTCTAAGGACGAAAAGAAAGACTAAGCACTTTATGTAAATGGACTGCCTGCGGCAGTCCATTACTTTTATTTTAGGAGAAGTAAAATGCAGCATACCGACATAAAAGTTTTATTCAAAGACGGCGCGGAATATATCGGCAAACAGGTAACCGTTTGCGGCTGGGTCAGAACGTGGCGCGATTCGAAAAGTATTGCGTTTATCGAATTGAATGACGGCACGGCTTTAAAAAATTTACAGCTTGTAATAGAAAAGGATAAGGTATCGGACAGCGAAGTGAAGCCCGCGCTCGTAGTGGGGGCGGCGCTTAAAGTTATAGGTAAATTTATTCCGTCGGAAAGGAACGGTTACGAAATGTCCGTTCAGTCGATAGAGGTTTTCGGCGGATGTCCTGCCGATTACCCCTTGCAGAAAAAGCATCATACCTTGGAGTTTTTGAGGACCATTCCGCATTTGAGACCCCGCACAAGATTTTTCGAGGCGGTGTTTGCGGTAAGAAACGCGCTTGCTTTCGCCATCCATAAATATTTCAACGGTAACGGATATAAATACGTGCATACCCCGATTATTACCGGTAGCGATTGCGAGGGCGCGGGGGAAATGTTCCGCGTGACCACGCACGGCTGGAAAGGCGAATACAAGACCGAACAGGAATATTATGCGGACGACTTTTTCGGGGCAAAGGCGGGGCTTACCGTTTCGGGTCAGCTTGAAGGTGAATGTGCGGCAATGGGACTGGGTAAAATTTATACCTTCGGTCCGACCTTCCGCGCAGAGCACAGTAATACTACGCGCCACGCTGCGGAGTTCTGGCAGATAGAGCCCGAGGTCTGCTTCTGCGATTTGCACGATATAATTGAAATTGCAGAGGACTTTATTAAGTTTATTATAAAGGACATTATGGAAGCGTGCCCCGAAGAGCTTGCTTTCTTTGAAGAAAGAGTTGAAAAGGGGCTGCTTGAAAAGCTTAAAAGCGTCGTTGAAAGCGATTTCGGCAAGATAACTTATACCGAAGCGGTAGAGGTTCTGAAAAAGTCTGGCAAAGAATTTAAATATCCCGTCGAGTGGGGCAGCGATTTGCAGACCGAGCACGAGAGATACCTTACCGAAGAGTATTTTAAAAAGCCTGTTTTCGTAACCGATTACCCTGCGTCGATTAAGGCGTTTTATATGAAGCAGAATAAAGACGGTAAGACCGTTGCGGCAACCGACATGCTTGTTCCGGGAATAGGCGAGATAATCGGATGTAGCGAGCGCGAGGCGGACCTTGAAAAATTGAAGTCTGCAATGACAATTCGCAATATGCCGCTTGAAAGTTATACCGAATATCTCGATACGCGCAAATACGGCTCTGTTCCGCACAGCGGCTTCGGGCTCGGATTTGAAAGAATGATTATGTACGTTACCGGCGTTCAGAATATCAGGGATACTCTTCTGTATCCCCGCACGGTAGGCGGACTTTAAATGGCTGTATGAATAACAAAATTTGCGTAATATTTACCGGCGGCACTATAGGCTCATACGTAAACGGCGGCGTAGTTGACCTCGACAGCGAAACAAGCAGTCTGCTGATAACGAAATACCGCGAACGCTTCGGCGGCGCGATTGAGTTTGACGTGCTGCATCCGCTGAATATTCTCAGCGAGAATATGCAGCCCGATGACCTTGAAACCATGGCAAACTGTATCCGTAGCGTCGATAAGAAGAAATACGACGGAATTATTCTTACGCACGGCACGGACACGCTTTGTTTTACCGCAAATTATTTTTCTCAGATTTTCTGCGATATACCTATACCGCTCGTGCTTGTTTCAGCGCTTTATCCTATCGAAGATGAGCGCAGTCGCGGCGTGGAAAATTTTGCGGGTGCAGTAACCTTTATAGAAAGCGTTGACTACGGAGGTGTATTCGTCAGCTTCGAGAACCATTCGGAAAACTGTAAAATACATCTCGGTAGCAGACTTACCTCGGCAACGCAGTGGCGTGGCGAATATGAAAGTATTTTAAACGTGCCTTACGGCGAAATAAGAGGGTGGCGGTTTGTTTATAACGAAAACCAGTATAACCCCACGCCGTCTGAGTTGCGCCGTCCGCGTGCCTCGTGTGACGCGCAGAAGCTTTGTACCGATATGGTAACGATTCAGGCACATTCTTTGCTTAATTTCGATTTTTATAGATTTAACGAGGTTAAGCCAAAAGCGGTTATGGTTCAGCTTTATCATAGCGGAACCGTCTGTACTGAAGGTGATAAGGCTAATTTTAAAAATTTCCTTGCATACTGTAAAAATCTTGGGATAGAGGTTGTTATTGCGACGGTGGACAGTAAAGCGCGCACATACGGCAGCGCTTTGGGGCTAAAGGATATGTGTACCGTCGCCTACGATATAAGCTTTGAAATGGCTACCGTAAAGGCGCTTTTGGCGCTCGGGTCGGGCAAAAGCATTAAAAGCGAGCTTGATAAAAACTATTTTTTTGAAAAACTGCATTAAAAAAGCTCTGATTTAATCGGAGCTTTTTTTCGTTTTCATCATTGCATAAAAAATTTATACAAACAGCATTTAATTCCTATTGACAAGATAGGAATTAAATGCTATACTGATTACGATGGAAAAAAGATATTCGGTTACAGGAATGACATGTTCCGCGTGTTCGTCGGGAATAGAGAGGACTGTTGGCAAGCTTGACGGCGTGCAAGACTGCGAGGTCAGTCTTATGGCAAAGAGTATGAAGGTCGAGTTTGACGAAAGCACGGTATCTGAGGAAAAGATTTTTACTGCGGTTCGGTCGCTCGGCTACGGCATTTTTAATGATGGCGACCAGCCTCAACGAGAGACCGATGTGCGCGATAAGAGACTTTTTATAAGGTTTTTAATATCGGTGTGTATACTTGTTCCGCTGATGTACGTTTCAATGGGACACATGTTTGAAGCGCCCGTTCCGTTTTTTATCGACCCGTACAAGGGTAATGCCGAATGGTTTGCACTGTATCAGCTGATTTTGTCAGCAGCAATTATAGGCGTTAATTACGAGTTTTTCAAAAACGGCGCGGTCGCAGTGTTCAAAAAAGTACCTAATATGGATACTCTAGTTGCCTTGGGGTCGGGTGTTTCGTTTATTTATTCGACGGTGCTCACGGTTTTGATATTCACCGGTAAAGACGGTTTTGCCATGCAGCTTCACTTTGAATCGGCGGCGTCGATTCTCACGCTGGTTACTGTCGGTAAGTGGCTTGAAGAAAAATCAAAGGCAAAGACCGGCGGGGGAATAGAAAAACTGCTAAAGCTTGCACCGGATACCGTTACGGTAGAGGTGGATGGTAAGCAGAGTTCAATACCTGTTAAAGACGTAAAAATCGGCGATATTATCGTAGTAAAGCAGGGCGAATATGTGCCTGTCGACGGAAAGATAATCGAAGGCAGCTCGTTCGTGGATAAATGTGCCATAACGGGTGAAAGCCTGCCTGTAGAGGTTGCCGTCGGAGACGAGGTTACATCCGCCGTAATAGTAAAAAGCGGACTTATAAAAATGCGGGCAGAACGCGTGGGCGAGCAGACAACGCTTTCTAAAATAATCAAAATGGTGCGCGAGGCAGGTGCAAGCAAAGCTCCGATACAAAAATTTGCGGATAAGGTTGCAGGTGTTTTCGTGCCGGTTGTTACTGCTTTGTCCGTACTGACCTTTATAGTTTGGTTGATTATCGACGGCGGATTTAATGCCGCTCATAGCGCGACATACGCAATCAACGTACTCGTAGTATCTTGTCCGTGTGCGTTGGGCCTTGCAACGCCCGTTGCTATTATGACCGCGGCGGGTAAGGGCGCTTCGCTCGGAATACTTTACAAAGATGCCGAATCGCTGCAAAAGGTTTGCGAAATAAATACTGTTTTGTTGGATAAGACGGCAACTTTAACCGAGGGTAAACCCAAGGTTACCGACGTTATTACCTTCGGTTGCGTACAGGAAGATATTTTAAAAATTGCTTACGGTATTGAAAAGAATTCAAATCATCCTCTTGCAAAGTGCATAACCGATTACGTAAGTGACGGCGTCACTGTCGCGGATTTCGAATATACGGTCGGTAAGGGGGCCAGCGCTGTTTACGGCGGTGAAAAATGGCGTTTGGGTAATACCAAACTGCTTGACGGAATAAAGATAACCAAGGACGTTGAGGATAGCGCCGTGCAGCTTGCCGCCCAGGGAAAAACGGTACTGTATATGGCAAATTCTAAAAAAGTTTGTGCTTTAATAGCCGTTGCTGATACAGTAAAGGAAGGAAGTAGGGAAGCAATAAGGCTGTTGAAGGCTCGCAATATGCGCATAGCAATGCTGACTGGCGACGGGCAGCGGACTGCGGCGACAGTTGCGGAAAGTCTCGGTATCGATGAGTTTTTGGCGGACGTAATGCCGGAAGATAAGCTGAATGCAGTTACTAATGTTCAGGCCGTCGGGGGGTGCGTGGCAATGGTCGGCGACGGCATAAACGATTCACCGGCATTAAAGCAAGCGGATATAGGTATAGCAATGGGTAGCGGAACGGATGTTGCGATTGAAAGCGCCGGGGTAGTACTCGTAAGCGAGGACTTGCGCACTATAGATACCGTTTTCGGGCTTAGCAGAGCTACCGTAAGGAATATAAAGGAAAATCTATTCTGGGCATTTTTCTATAACGTTGTTATGATACCCGTTGCGGCGGGCGTGTTTTCATGGCTAGGGTTTCCCTTCAGTCCAATGATAGCCGCACTTTGCATGAGTCTCAGTTCGCTGTTTGTTGTCGGAAACGCGTTGCGGCTGTTACTTTATAAAAATAAAAATATTTTAAAGGAAGATAAATTTATGAAAAAAATTGTTACTATCGACGGAATGTGCTGTGCGCACTGCGCTAAACGCGTTGAAGACGCCTTGGGTGCATTGACAAACGTAATTTCCGCAGACGTTAAGCTAAAGAAAAAAATCGCGGTTATAAGAAGCCGTGAGGATATAAGCGACGATGAAATAAATAAGACGATTGCCGACGCGGGATATACCGTCGTATCAATCGAGAGTAAATGACAAAGTTACAGAATATGTGACAATATACGTCACTGTATCGTTTTGACATATTACCATATAAAGCCTTATAATTTTATTATAATTAAATTTCAGAGGTGAGTATGGCAGAAACGATGCTATTGGACAGGCGTACAAAAGATTTGGTTAAGGAGTACGTCCCTGACGGCGACGTACTGGACAGTATAGTGTGCTTTTTTTCGATTTTTGCCGACCCGACTCGCGTAAAAATGTTGTCCGCGCTTGCTATTTCCGAAATGTGCGTAACCGATTTATCGCGTGTGCTCGAAATAAACCAGACCACTATTTCTCATCAGCTGAGGTTGCTTAAAAATCTCGGAATAGTCAAAAGCGACAGACAGGGAAAAATAATTTTTTACAGCCTTGTAAACGATACTGTCAATGATGTTATGTTAAAAGGTGTGGAATTTTTGGGTTGCTGAAAAAAAGGCAGAGGGTTGACCTCTGCCTTTTTTTTGTTAAAATTCCAGACTTTTTTCGATGTAAGAACAAAGCTCGGCGATTTTAAGTCTTATCTGTTGCATGGTGTCGCGGTCGCGCACGGTCACGGTGTCGTCGTTCAGCGTGTCGAAATCCACTGTAATGCAGTAAGGGGTACCAATTTCGTCCTGACGGCGGTATCTCTTTCCGATTGAGCCCGTAACATCGTAGGTTACGGCAAATTTTTTGGCAAGCTTTCTGTAAACCTCGTCGGCTTTCTCAGAAAGATTTTTCTGTAACGGCAGCACGCACGCCTTATACGGTGCAATAGCGGGGTGGAAGTGTAAAACCGTTCTGACGTCGTTTTTCTCTGCATCAAGTATTTCTTCGTCGTAAGCCGCGCAAAGAAGTGCCAGCATCAGTCTGTCTGCGCCTATAGAATATTCTATGACATTAGGTACAAACTTTTCGTTTGTAAACGGGTCAATATAAAGCATAGTCTTTCCAGAGTATTCCTGATGTCTGGATAAATCCCAAACGCCGCGGTGGTGTACTCCGTTAAGCTCTTGCCAGCCCATAGGGAAATTGTACTGAATGTCGCAGGCTGCTTTTGCGTAATGAGCAAGCTTGTCATGGTCGTGAAAACGCAGGTTTTCGCTTTTTAATCCGAGGCTCTCTACGAATTCGAGCGCCTTTTTCTTAAATTCCTCGTAAATGCTCATTGCTTCGTCTTCACGGCAGAATTTCTGTAATTCCATTTGCTCGAATTCGACGGTTCTGAAAAGAAAATTACCGGGTGTGATTTCGTTGCGGAATGATTTTCCTATCTGCGCTATGGCAAACGGCACTTTGGCGCGCGCTGTGCGTTGTACGTTAAGGAAGTTTACGTATTCTCCCTGACAGGTTTCGGGTCTGAGATACACCTTGTCCGAGCCCTCTTCCAAAGTTCCGCGCGAAGTTACAAACATTGGATTGAATTTGCGTATGGGGGTCCAGTTTCTTACGCCGCAGTGGGGGCATTTAACATCGTGTTCTTCGATATAGCTTTCCATTTCAGCATCCGTCATAGCTTCGGCGGCAACTTCGCCTTTGCTATGTGCTTCTATAAGCGTATCCGCACGGAAGCGCTGTTTGCAGTTTTTGCAGTCCATTTTCGGGTCGCCGAAGCTTGCGACATGCCCGCTTGCTTCCCACACGCGCGGGTTCATTAAAATTGCGGCATCTACGCCGAAAGTATCGGTGGTTTCCTGTACGAACTTTTTCCACCAGGCACGCTTTACGTTATTTTTAAGCTCTACGCCTACGGGACCGAAATCCCAAGTGTTTGCAAATCCACCGTAAATTTCGCTTCCTGGAAATACGAAACCCCTGTTTTTGCAAAGATTTACTATTTTATCCATTGTCACGGCTTGTTTTTTCTCTGCCATAATTAAGCTCCTTAAAATGTATAACTATATTTTATATTAATTGACAGGTCAAGTCAAGCGTGATTGTACATAAAATATTTAAAAAAAGTAGTTTTAAACGATATACTTTTTTTATTGCCTTATGGTATAATTTTATATATTGAAAGTAAGGAGCGAAAATGCTGTCCGATATAGAAATAGCCGAAAATTGTAAACTTAAAGATATACGCGAGATTGCAAAAAAGCTGTCTCTCGGCGAGGATAGTCTGGAATTGTACGGCAAATATAAAGCCAAAATCGATTTGAAGCGCGTCAATCCCAAGTCAAAGCTTATTTTGGTAACCGCAGTTAATCCCACTGCAAGCGGTGAGGGAAAAACTACGGTTTCAATCGGACTTGCCGACGGTATGGCGAGGCTCGGTAAAAAAGTTTGTCTTGCTTTGCGCGAACCTTCGCTGGGGCCCGTGTTCGGAATTAAGGGCGGTGCTGCGGGTGGCGGCTACGCGCAGATAGTGCCTATGGCTGATATTAATCTGCATTTTACTGGCGATTTGCACGCAATAACCGCTGCGAATAATTTACTGTGCGCAATGATTGACAACCATATCTTACGCGGTAACGCTCTGAAAATCAAGGATGTTTATTTCCGTCGCTGTATGGATATTAATGACCGTGCGCTAAGGGAGATAACGCTGAATTGCAAAGCGGGCGGAATGAAAGGTTGTGAAAGCTATCAAAGGCAGGAGGGCTTCGAAATAACCGCGGCGTCTGAGGTTATGGCGATTTTGTGCCTTGCTACAGACGTTAAAGACCTTAAAAAGAGACTCGGGAATATCGTGGTTGGTGTAGATGCCGAAGGTGATTACGTCAGGGCACGTCAGTTGAACGCCGACGGTGCAATGGCTACGCTGTTAAAGGATGCCATAAAGCCCAATCTTGTACAGACGCTGGAGGGAACTCCCGCAATCGTTCACGGCGGACCTTTTGCAAATATAGCGCACGGCTGCAATTCAATACGTGCAACTTTTGCGGCGATGACGCTTGCCGACTATACCGTAACCGAGGCGGGGTTCGGCGCGGATTTGGGCGCGGAAAAGTTTCTCGACGCTAAGTGCCGCATTGCGGGAATACAGCCCGATTGCGTTGTAATAGTTGCAACGGTTAAGGCGTTGAAGTTGCATGGCGGCGCGGATAAGTCTGGGCTTGCAATGGAAAATCTTGCAGCACTTAATGCGGGGCTTCCTAATCTATTAAAGCATATTGAAAACATAAAGACGGTTTACGGCAAGCCCGTGGTGGTGGCAATGAATCGGTTTGAAACGGACACAGAGGCTGAAATAAATGCGGTGATGAAAGCATGCAATGAGGTTGGTGCTTCGGCCGTATTTACTGACGTTTTTGTAAACGGTGGCATCGGAGGGGAAGAGCTTGCGAAGGCCGTTTGTGCTGCGTGCGATATTAAAAGCGAGCTTACATTTTCCTACAGGCTGCAAGACGGCATAAAGACCAAAATCGAAGATATAGCAAAAAAAATATACGGCGGCGACGGCGCTGATTTTTCGCCCGATGCGCTTAATAAAATAGAGGAAATGGAGAGCAGAGGAATAAAGGGTTTGCCCGTTATTATAGCTAAAACACAATATTCGCTTTCCGACGACCCGACCATGCTTGCACGTCCGGAAGGTTTCAGAATATTTGTCAGGGATATAATATACAAGGGTGGCGCGAATTTTATCGTAGCCGTAGCAGGCGAAATTATGCTTATGCCTGGTCTGCCACAAGCGCCTTGCGCCGAACGAATAGATATAGACGAAAACGGAATTATCAGCGGACTAAGCTGATTTACGAAAGGAGTAAAATATGAAACTTCCCGAGGCATCTAATTTTATCGAGCAGATAATAAACGAGGAACTTGCGGCAGGAAAATTCGAAAAGAGAGGAAACAAACTTCAAGTGCGTTTCCCGCCGGAGCCTAACGGCTATCCGCATATCGGACACATTAAAGCAATGTGTATAAATTTCGGCGTAAAGGAAAAATACGGCGCAAAGCTGAACCTGCGCATGGACGACACCAACCCGGCGAAAGAGGACTACGAATACGTGAATTCGCTCGTGGACGCATGTAAATGGCTGGGCTTCGAGTTCGACCAACTCGTATTTGCTTCCGATTATTACGATAAGCTTTACGAAATAGCGGAAAAATATATTATTGACGGCAACGCGTACGTTTGCGACCTGTCCGCGGAAGAGATAACCGCAACCCGCGGAACATTGACCGAGGCGGGAACGCCTTCGCCGTACAGAGTGAGAAGCGTAGAAGAGAATCTGCGTCTTTTCCGAGAAATGAAAGCGGGCAAATATCCCGACGGGGCAAAGACGCTCCGCGCAAAAATCGATATGGCTTCGCCAAACATCAATATGCGCGACCCTATTATTTACAGGATAGCGCACGTTTCGCACTACCGCACGGGCGATACATGGTGCATTTATCCCATGTACGATTTTGCGCA
>CATJZR010000118.1 GCA_949745625.1 uncultured Eubacteriales bacterium
AGTAGAGTATGACGTTTACGACGGACAGACAGTTGTTTCCGAAAACTACGCGATAGAGTACGAGTACGGTACGCTTAAACGCACGCCCCGCCCGATAACTGTTACGACGGGCGAAAAGACACAGGTATACGACGGGACTGCGCTGACTTGCGACGAGTTCGGATTTGAAAGCTGCAACGCGGAAAATACGCGCGGACTTTTGGAGAGCAAATCGCACTCGGTTGTGCTTGATGTAATTGCGGGAGTCGCTTCCATAACCTATATAACCAAAGTCGACGGCGTAGAGGTTGCGCAGACGCTTAACGAGCGGAAGTACCTTATAAAAAGTCCCGAAAAGGACGAAAGCAATAACTATGCTATAAGTTACGTTTACGGTACTCTCACCATTGAAAAGCGGCAGATGACCGTAACGACCGCGACGCTGGCATGGGATTACGACGGCAAGCTGCATTACGGCACCGAAACGCAGCAGACGGAAAACGGCAAAACCGTTTTCGATAACCTCGTATCGGTTAACGGCATATCCGAAATCTGCACTGCCGAAAAAACAGCGGAAATAATCGACTATACCGAGGGCGGCGTAGTCAACGATACGCAATACGCAATTTACAGTGTTTTACATTCCGTAGAAACTACTTACTGTTACGATATAACCTACGATAAAGGCGTTCTTTTCATAAACAAAGTTGCACTTAATATAACGACGATAACCGCGGAAAAGGTATACGACGGCGCGTATTTGTATGGCGACGATTCCGATTACGGCGAACCCGTGTTCGTCGGCATTGCGGACGACGAATACCGTTATGAAGCGTTCAATGTAGCGGGGATTTTAAATCGCGGCAGTGTTGACAACACTACCGAGTACGCAATATATACTCCTCGCGGACTTTCGCAAAACTATATCGTTTCTTACAGCTTAGGCACGCTGACGGTAACGCAGCGTGAAATTACGGTAAGGACGAAAGACGCAAGTCACGAATACGACGGTACGGAATTTACATTTACCGAGTGGGAGGATGTCGGCGAACTCAAACTGGTCGAGGGGCACACTCTCGAAGTGATTGAGATAAATGGCAGAATAACCGACATAGGCAATACTTTAAACGAGGTTGCGTATAAGGTCGTCGACGGCAGCGGCAGTGACCGCGTAAACGATAATTATACGATAAACTACAAGTACGGCACTCTTACCGTCACTCATAGAACTATCCGTGTGACCACGGCAAGCAACAGTTGGGTCTACGACGGGGACGGACACTTCGACGACGGGTATGAAAAGGTAGTACATATCAAAGACGGAGTTGAGGACGGAGAGCCCGCTCTTGTTTTGGACCACTTGCTTAAACCCGTTGAAGGAACGGCTACCGTCGTCGTGGACTATGCCGAGCCTGTGGACAATGAAGTTAAGTTTATAGTCGTCGACGAGAAGGTTAACGCAAACTATTTTATTGAGTATGTTTACGGTAAGCTTGCGATAGAGCAGCGTCGCCTGACAATCGCCACTGCCACGCGCGAGCGCGAGTACGACGGAACGCCGTTCGCCTGGAAAAAGGATTTTACCGTCGAGGAATTCGACGCGGACTCAAAGCGCGGAATAGTAAACGAACATCGGGCTTATCCCGACGAAAACGTGCCGGTAGCAACCGTAACATACGTACACGAGGGCAAGGTTGTAAACGTAATTGCGTTCGTCATTAAAAATGCGGACGGCAAGGAAGTTACTGCAAACTATATCCCCGAATACGAATACGGCACACTTTCGATAACGCCGCACACAATTTCCGTAACCAACCCCACGCGCAACAAGGACTACGACGGCAATGAGCTGTCAGGCAACGACGAGGCTATTTTCGACGGCTTGCTTTTGGTCGACGACGTTGTGTCGGCGGATAAAATTGCAGCAATAATCGACTTTGGCGAAATTGAAAACAATACCGTTTACAGAATTAAAAACGCTAACGGCGATGATATAACTACAAGCTACGATATAAACTACGCCGAGGGCGCAACTCTTTCCGTAAATAAAATTGCTTTAAGCATAACGACGCTTACTGCCGAAAAGGTTTACGATGCAATTCCTATGAAGGGCGACGACGAGCAATTAGGTTCGCCGCTGTTTGAGGGATTGATAGGTAACGAGTATTACAGGGCTTCAATCGTAAAGGAAATAGAAAATTGCGGTTGGGTTTCCAACGAAACAGAATACAGGATATTTGCAGTCCGCAACGGAGCGGAGGCGGAGACCACGGGCAACTATATAATCGACTACACCAGCGGAACGCTTACCGTAACGAAGCGGGCAATCACGATTGCCACCGCGTCTGCCTATAAGGAATTTGACGGCACTGCGCTTATCGATATAGACAATTATCGGATTACGGCGGGCACGCTTGCGGAAAAGCAAACGTTGTACGTCAAAGACGGCGACACAATAAGCTCGGTCACATTCGTTACCGATGGCAAGATTGATAACGTAATCGACTATTCTGTTATTGGTGCGCGCGGCGACGTTACCGCGAATTACGATATTACTTACTACAATATGTTTGAGAGCTCCGGGGATGAGCCTAAAGAATACGGCACGCTTGAAATAATTCCGAGAAGCATTTCCTTGACGACGCGCGCCAACGAATGGGAGTACGACGGTATATCCAAGTACGAAATCGGGTATACCGACCTGACGCACGACGGGGGCGGCAGCGCGCTCGTTCTCGGACATAAGCTTATAGCAGTGTCTTATAGTAAGGTCGTTACCGTCGGCACAGAAGATAACGTAGTCGGATATATCGTAGAAAACGAAGAAATTACAAAAAATTACTCTATCGGCGTTTCGTACGGTAAGCTTACCGTAACGCCGCGCAAGCTGTCTGTTGTTTTAAGCCCCGTAAGCGACACGATATACGGCGAAGCGTTCGAGGGCTGGAACGGCGAATTTACGTACGCTGCGGGAAGTAAGCTCCCCGTTGACGGCGAAACGCTTTTAATTACAGTAAGGTATACGCGCGAGGGCGTCGAAGTTGCACAACCTGTAAACGCAGGTGAATACGGCGTTGAGTTTTCCGAAGCTTCGATAGTCGGCGGATATGCAGATATAGACAATTACGAATTAACCGTTTTAGATAGCTCGTTTGAAATAATACGCAGGGAAATTACCGTAAACCTGCTCGATATGGACGAAGGCAGACCTTATAACGGTCGCGAATTTGTCTATCCCGACGACGGCTACGAGGTAGCGTCCGGCAGTATCGTCGACGGAGACGAGCTTAAAATCGCGGTTAAATATTTGCGCTTCGGCGTAATTATGGTGGGTTATCCCGTCAATGTCGGCGAATATACGGTTACCTTCGACGGCGCTAACTGTACCGTAAACGGCGAAAAAGAGCTTGCGCTCAATTACGTGATTAATTGCGGAGTCAACGCAGTGCGTTATCAAATTACGCGGCTTCCGTTAGCATTCGTATTGAAGGATTTACAGCACGCGTATACAGGTGTTAATGGCTATAAGTTCGAAGATAGCGACGCTATGGAATTTGATGAAGGCCAGCTTGCCGAAACGGACGTTTTAAGCAGCGTTATCAAGTGTTATATGCTTAACGGCAAACTATGCGACGCCATTGATGTCGGCGTATATGATTACTTCGTTAAATCATTCGTGGTTACAAATAAAACGACGGGTGAGGACGTAAGTGAAAATTATTGTCTTGATGACGCGCAGGGTGTTGCAAAATTTACAATAACAAAAAGGCGTATATCGGTTGCTGTCAGCTTCGAGGGCGAAGCGGCTGCTAAGGGCGAGTATACGGGCGAGGTCATTTCGCTTGAAGAGCTGTATAAGGACAGCGTGTTATATTCGTCTTTGCCGTTGGTTGCGGACGAAAGCAGCTGGGGAATTTATGCCGGCGATATTGAAAAAATTAACGCGGTTTTCTCATACTCTAAGGACGGCACGGCTGTCGAGCTTAAAGAGTTGGGCGAATATACCGTTTCCGTAAGACTTGACGACAAGGACGGAAAAACGCTTTCCAATTACTTTATAGAAAGCTATACGGACGGCGCGTTCGAGGTGACCAAACGACAGGTGAAGGTAACAGCTGAAATGACTGCGGACTCGCTCGAATATAACGGTTGTGCGCTTTCAGAGGAATATTTCGGTTACGCCACGAAACACGTATTCAGTGACTCAGAGGGGTTTGTGGCAGAAAGCGACTACGCCGATTATAAAGCGGTTTACAGCTTATTCGGGACTGACGGAACAGAGGTGGACGCAACAGCGATAATTTCGGCGGGCGAATATTATCTTACGGTAAAGCTTGAATTTATCGGAAGCGGAGAAGAAAAATATTACGTTTTCGACGGACTTGCTTCAAGTGTATTTACGGTGCATAAGCGAAAAATTTACGCAGTTACGCCGTCGTACGAAAACGAGTACGTTTATAACGGCACCGCCGTACCCGAACCTGAAACTTACGGTGCGTATTATACGGACGGCAGCGCGGGCTTTGTCAACGGCGACGGGAAATTTGCCGTGCCGGTGTTTACCTATCTTAAGGACGGCATAGAATATGAGTCGGCTGTTCATGCAGGCGAGTATTCCATTTTAATATCTTGCTTCGGCGGTGAGAACGGGAATATAGACCTTTCCGCCAATTACGAACTTTGCGCCGCACCCGACGAAAGCTGTTACGGCACGGTAACTATAAAGCCTGCAAAGCTTGTCGTGGGTCCCCAGGCATATTCGCAGCTTTACGACGGCACAATCAACGTGCTCAGCCTTCCCGAAAACAGCTACCGGATACTGTTCGTCGAAGGCGGCGGAACCGAGCTTTTCGGCAGCGCCGGGCTGACATTTACGGCAAGCGGCAGCGTCGATATAAGAAAGCAGTTTATGACTATGGTTTCATTCAAGTCGGTTTCCGTTTTACAGGACGGAGAGGATATTACTTCCGACTACGACGTCGTGCTGACGTACGCGCAGCTTAGTGAAAAGTGTCCCGAGCTAACGGAAAGCATCACGCGCGATAAGTTCAGCGCGCAGCTCGCCTTTATCCGCAGAACGCTGTATATCAGGCAGTTTGCCCCGCCGGAAGAATACAGGTCAATAGAGTACGGCACAAATGTGTCGATAAGCCTTGACGATAAATCCATACCCGCGGAAAACGTGTTAAGTGACGGCGACGGATTGATTGCCGGGCACCGTCCCGAAATAAGCCTTGCAAGAGCCGTAGGCTCTGCCCTGGGATATTGCGAGAAGTGGATTTATATGTGCAAAGTCTACGACGGTAACGGTGTCGACCTGTCGAGGGGCTACGACATTAAAATCGTCTGCGACGACGAAAGTTCGTTCATAAAAGTAACGCCCAAAAACATCACCGTAAGCGTCAATTTCCCGCCTTCGCACTACGTCGAAGGGGATAAATTAGCCGCCGAGGATTACAACCTTTCGGCTGCGTTCCCGTTCGGCGACAAGCTCGAAGTCGAGGTTTCGGGCGGAGCGTTCGTCGCTTCGGTAAAGTCTGCTAACGGGCAGAGTAAGGATTCTTACTATATAATAAAATTTGTTCATCCGAAAACGGAAATTCACGAAAAGGAGGTCGGATATGCATCGCGGATTTAATTACTACTATCGCGAAGGATTGAAGGTATCCGCCAAAGCGGTGTACGGCAACAAGTGTTTTTTCAAGTATCTGCTGTATTTTCTCGCAGAATTCTTCGGCAGAATACTTATAATTTTCAACCCGCATTTCAACCTTGCGAATATCCGTCAGGGCTACGTGGTACGCAAGGCAAACAGGCTTGACTTTTCGTCGTCCTTCCGTAACGTGGGCGGTAGGGTGTCAATCTGGACGTATATACTGACGCTCTGTTTCGAGGTGTTGATTATACTTGCGGGGCTTGCGGCTATCGCCGTGCTCGGCGCAGTTCTCGGCGGTGTAGGCTACGGCATAGGTCTGCTGGCGTCGTCCGATAAACTATGGCTGTTCGCTGCAATGTTTGCCGCGCCCGCCGCGCCGCTTGCGTTATTATACGTGCTTGTAACTTTGCTTATATTTTCGCCCACGGCATATATAATGTCAAACAATAAAGGCGTAAGCGCGGGCGAGACGATAGGCGCATGCTATAAATCCATGCTGACGCGCGGCAAGTCCACCGTATTTTTGACGTACTTTGTTTCTATGCTCATAAGGTTGCTATATCTCGGCACAGTCGGGGTGGGAGGGTATTTCCTGCTGACGCAGTTTATTCCCGAAAATTATGTCACCGTAACGCTTATCGCGTGGGATGTATTGTCGCTTTTCGGGTATCTTGCTTTTGCACCCGTGCTTACGTTGACCAACAGGGTGGTAAAAGAGCACCTCTTCGAGGACGTCGTTCTCGACCCCGCGGCAACGGCGCGTATAAACGAAAAGGTTAACCTTTCCGTTTGCAACGGTGTAAAGACTTCTCAAAACCTCGCCGCGCTTTTCGAGTATGCGGAGGACCCTTACAGAATACTTGAAGAAACAGAGAAGAAGAGCGGACTTTTAGAGAAAAAGGCGGAAAAGCAAAAGACGGCTGCACGCAAGGAAAAAGCGGACGGCGGCGAATACCGCAAGCAGACAAACTAATCAAAGAAAAATTTATAAGGAACAGATTATGACTATCACCGTATGGAGAGCGCTTTGCGTGGTATCGGCTGCGTTGTTCGTTGCAGGAATGTTTATCCTGCTCGTTACAAGGCTGCTTAAAAACAAATATTATCACGTGTATACTGCGGACGAAACGATAAATAAGAGTAAAATGACCAACGGCAGGAACACGGTCTATTTTGCGTCGGGCGAAACGAAAAATTACATAAGCAAGTACGCTGTATGCAAGACGGAGTTCGACAGATACCTCGTCTGTAAATTCGTTAAAAAGTTTTCGTATCTGAGATATTTCGTCCTCGAATATTCCGCCCGCGGGCGCTGTATAGGCGTGCAGCAGATTGACGAGTACGACACGGGTATAAATTCCAAAATCATTACGCTTCGCCGTCGTTGCGCAAGTGTAAACGTAGTCGTCGGCACGGTTGAGGACAACGAAATCAACACCGACGTTATACGCCCGTTTTCTATGAAAAGAATACGGCTTTATGCGCTTATTAAAAGCTTTACGCTCTTCGCGTTTATGTTTGCGGTAAGACACATCCTGCTCGAAGTGCTTTGCAAGGGTATCATCGGGCTGTATCTGTTCGATATGCTTAATTATATCTCAATCGGCGTAAGCTTTGTTTTCGCACTTTTAAGCTATGCGGTTACCGCGCTCTGTTTCCGCCGCAAAAACGTCAAGGCTCTCAGCGGAGGTTCGGCAGAATATGAGTTCGTATAACAATATTCAAAAAATCAAATACACGAAAACTCCGTCGGACGTAGTCGCGCTCAACGAATATATACTTTTCGAAAATTCGCACGCAAAAGAAAAGTATGTCGTTTTCAGGTTCGCAAACAACGTAAATCAGCGGCTTTTCGAAATCAGGTTCGAGGTGCTGCAATACGATGCCGACAACTGTTTAATAGAAAAATCGGTAGTGGTGCATAAGGACTTTACAGCGGACGCAAACGGACTGTTCGTGCCTAACGCAAAGCTGAAAGTCAATTTCGAGTGCTGCAGTCTCGAAGTCAATCTCGAAGAGGCGGTATTCGACAGGGTGATATGGTCGGGAGGTACGTTTACGGACAATCCTTACCGCTTTGAAACCTATGCGGAAACAGTTGCAAAGCCTGCGGCAAGCCCTGCGCCAGAAATAAAAAAACAGCCCGTCGCAGCAAAAAAGCGGAACAAGCTAAGCTTTAATATCAGTAATATTTTCCGCAAGAACAAGTCCGTTTTTCCCGCTGTTTTCAACGTAATTTTATGCGTGATATTCGTCGCGCTGGTAGTTGCATCCACGTTTTATTTCAAGAATGTAACGGGCGCGTTCGAGGTTGATGGATATATCGTCAAGGAAAGCTCGGCTGGCTACGTCAGTATTCTCGGTTATAACGGTGAGGACGATAATATTGAAATTCCTGCGACGCTTGGCGAATACACCGTAACGAAAATTGTCGGAGGAGCGTTTAAAAGTTCTCCTGCAACAAGCGTAAAAATAAAGACGGACCGTCCGCTCGTAATCGAGACGGACGCGTTTAAGGGCTGCAAAAAGCTGACCTCGGTCACGTCGTCGTCTTTGGGTACCGTAACCGTAATGGAGGGCGCGTTCAAGGATTGTACCGCGCTTACCGAGTTCGTTGTGCCTGCGGCACAGCTTTGCGCAAAGTGCTTCGACGGCGCCGACGGAATAAAATTCCTTGCATTTTACAGCGTGCTATATTCGGGCGGTCGCTTGCTCGATTTGTTCGTGGGTCTCAATTCAATCAGTCTTAAATATCTCAGCATAGCCGTTATGCCGAATGACCCCGCATTTACGGAAGGCGTTAAATTAGGTTAATTTAAAAGGAGGTAAAAACGCGGTGATTTCGTCCGTTGCAAACGTAATAAACTTAATAATCGAACACTGGGAAATTTCGCTGTTAGCGTTTGCCGTTTTTGCCGCGGTCTGCCTCGGACTTTTCAAGGGTGTAAAACACGGCGTCCGCGCATTGTTCGCCGTCCTCGTAATTGCGTCGTGTTGGGTTTTAGCTTGCGTAGTGTACTATTTCGTAATACAGGATACCGACGGACTTATAAAATTCTGCATTGCCTGGCTTCCGACGATAATTTTCCTCATAATAGTGCTGACGTCGACGCTTATCGGAATACATAGGGGGCTTAGAAAAAGCCTTATCCTGCTCACACATTCGCTGATTACCGCAGGCTTATGCATAGGCGCGTTTTTCTTCTGCATTAACAGTCCCGACGTGGACAGACTTACGCTTGAATTAATCAACGTGTTCATGGGCGAGGGCGGCTTGCAGAGCGCGCTAGGGGTAAGCTCGAAGTGCGATACCATACGCGAGGTTACTGTCAACTATATAGGAAGCATATCCGTCGACTGGGGCGAATTCGGAATTCTTTTGCGCGAAAACAGTGCGTACGTTCTCACGCTCGTCAATATGGCGTATCGCATAGCGTTTGCGTTAGTTTTGTTTATCGTATATCAGTTGCTTAATTTTATAATGTTCCTCGTGTACGTTTTCTGCTATCCCGAACGCAGATACCGTAAAAAGAGAAATATGCGTTTCGCAAATCAAAAGACGGATACGTCTTATAAAAAGCGTCCCGTCGGCGGCGGCTGCGTCGGAATGGCGCGCGGACTTGCTACGGGCGTAATAGCAATGTCCTTTGCGGGAAGCATGTTCTTTGTCGCGCCGGGAGGCGCGGGGGCAAGTAAGCTTCCGGACGACGTCAGCTTCGGCGAGCAATACGACCAGTTCGTTTCAATTTACCGCTCTATCGAGGACTACGGCGAGCAGGGAATATTCAAGGTGCTCAATTCGATAAGCGACCCCGAGGACACGCCGTACTATCTGTTTGCAGCCGATTTGGTTTTTTCGGGCGGGCTCGACGATACCGTTCACGGCATAAGCGGCAACGTCTCGTTCCGCGAAGAGCTTGCCGCATATTCGGGTTTTGCGAAAGACACGCTTGCACTTTTAATGAAGTACGACGCCGACGGCGAAATCGGCGCGATACTCGGCGGTAAAACCGACGACGCGATGGATAAGATACTTAACGTGTGCTCTAATCCCGAGTTTATGGTTGAGTTCAATAACCTTATAGACAACTTCGATGCAAAAACTTACGTAATTAATTTCGCGCTTTCTCTCGTCGATTCGGTAATTTCAAATATCGACAGTATGTCGTTTACCGCATCGTTAAGCGCGGATAACAAAGAGCTGCTTCAACTGCTTTTCACGCGCGGCTATCTCTGCGAGGTAATACCGGACGAAAGAGAGTTAAAGCAACAGGGCGCAGACGTAGTCCAACCGCATCTTACCGTAAACCGTTTGTTTACCAAAAGGGACGCGCAGACCGTTCTCAATATAGTGCTTTCGATTATCACCGACGATACCGAGGGAGAGAATTCTGCTTTGAAGCTTGCGCGGGCAATTATGCCTCAGATAGAAGAGTTGTCCGTTTTTACAACCGAGCGCAGCGGGGAAATGGACCCCGTGCTCGGCAGACTGTATTGCTATTTCGACAATAAGTTTCTCACCGACGAAGGCGAGGAAGGAATAAGATATTCCGATGTAAAGGACGAAAGTGTCTACTGGACGCGTGAAATAAGGGCGCTTCTCGGCGTTTCCGACGGGTTGTTCACTTTGTACGACAGGGTACAGGGCGACAATATATTTAATAACCTGGTTTCTATGTTCGACAGCAATTCGCCCGACTATGCCGAAAACTCAAAAATGTACGAGGATGTCGTTACCGTTGCAGCGGATTCCGCGCTGCTCGGCAAGGTTTTGTCGTCTAAAAAGGTTTCGCGCATTTTGCAGACGCAGCTCAGCACAATCGCGGACGATATATATTTCCCCGAAAACATAGTATACGAAAATAAATACGATAAGGACGGCAATCTCGTTTCTCGCGGAGAAGCCTACCAGCTTTTGCGCGGGCTGCGACTTTTGGCGCAAAGCGAAAACAAGTCTCTTGTGGACGCGCTTTTGGACGAAGCGCTTTCATTCGAGGATTTGCTAAGAAAGCTGTCCGCAACGATAACCAAGGACGACCCGCTCGCTCACGGCAATTCGCTTGCTTCGTATATGACCGAATCGGTGCTGCTCAGGTCGGCGCTGTCGTCGGTTATTATCGAACGTGCGGGAGATATGCTCGTTATTCCCGCGCTCAGCTGCGAGGCGGGAAGCGACGGCAGGCTTATAAACAAGTACGAGCTGCGCGAGATATTCGAGGCGGTGCCTGAGCTGACAGAGCTTATAATTCCGCTTGCTGGCGAGAGTGTAAGCGCAGCGGAAATAAACGCGGTTTTGGAAAGCTCGGCATTCAACTCTCTGCTCGATAACGGCAACAAAATAGTAGAAGGAACTATCGCCAAAGCAATGGTGGATATGTTTTCAAACCACGGCACGATAATAATATCCAAGCGGCTTGAAGATTGCGAGGAGTGGGTAACGGTAGGTACGCCCGGCGAGCTAAGAAGGTTTTTGGACGTAATCGACATTCTCACGCTCGACGTAGAAGAGCTTATGGACGGCGGCGCGCTTGACGGCAGTGAGATTTTCGACAAGCTGAAAAAGCTTGATGCCGACAGTATCGACAGACTTCTTTCGTCCGACGTGTTCTATTATTCGGCGTCAAAAATGATGATTGGCGGCGACTTCCGTTTCGAAAATTTCGATGTTATCGTGCCCGCTTCGTCATGTAACGTCCTTGTTGCGGATAAGCTTGACAAGGTCGTAAAAAGAGACGAACTGTCTTCCGTATTTATCGAACTTACGGAATTCGGTTTGTCATCGGATATGAGCAACGAAAAAATACTCAGGAAGCTTGTCGAGCAGAAA
>CATJZR010000119.1 GCA_949745625.1 uncultured Eubacteriales bacterium
GACGTTATGACCTGTAAATTCCGTTTCGAGGAAGGCGGGTTTTCCGCCGAGGAGTGCAAAAGCGCTGTAAAATACGGCAGATTATTCGTGACCATGCCGCCCAAATCGGCAAAGGTTTACGTTTATAAATTTATAACGGAGTAGAGAATGAAAGACAAATTTTTCGGCGAACTGGATACTTATCTTTTCCACCACGGCACGCATTACAAGCTTTATGAGCGAATGGGCGCGCATCTTAGAACGGTGAACGGCGTAAGCGGCGTTCATTTCGTGCTATGGGCTCCGAATGCCCGCGCTGTCTGTGTCGTTTCCGACGGTAACGGCTGGACGCCCTGGCGCGACAATATGGAAAAGACCGACGACAGTATTTGGGAGCTTTTCGTGCCCGGCATGTGCGAGGGGGTGAAGTACAAGTATCTAATCGTCCGTGCAGACGGAAGCGAAGTGCAGAAGGTTGACCCTTACGCATTCCGAGGCGAGCTGCGCCCGAACAATGCGTCTGTCGTCGCAAATCTCGACAGATACGAGTGGGGTGACGGCGAATTTATAGGGAACAGAAAGGGCGTTAATGTCCTTGAAAAACCTATGGCGGTTTACGAGGTCCACCTCGGAAGCTGGAAAAAGGATTTGGCAAAAGGCGACGAGGACCAATTCCTCGGTTACAGGCGGCTTGCACACGAGCTTTGCGATTACGTCAAGTGGATGGGGTATACCCACGTCGAGCTTATGGGCATCTGCGAATATCCGTTCGACCCGTCCTGGGGCTATCAGGTTACGGGCTACTTTTCGCCAACGTCGCGCTACGGCACGCCGGACGATTTTATGTACTTCGTCGACCACATGCACAAAAACGGAATAGGTGTAATTCTCGACTGGGTCCCCGCGCATTTTCCCAAGGATGAATTCGCGCTTGCCAATTTCGACGGCACGCCGCTTTACGAGTATGCGGACCCTCTCCGTGCCGAATATCCCGAATGGGGAACAAAGGCGTTTGACCTCGGCAAAAAAGAGGTGTCCAACTTTTTGATAGCTTCGGCGTTTTTCTGGATAGAAAAGTACCATATCGATGCGCTCAGAGTGGACGCAGTCGCTTCTATGTTATACAACAGCTTCGGCAGAAGCGAGTGGCGGCCCAACGTGTACGGCGGCAACGAAAACCTTGAAAGCTTCGAGTTTATAAAGCACCTCAACAGTATTCTGCGCGTGCGTACCGACGCGTTTTTGATTGCCGAAGATTCATCTATAATCGAAGGCGTGACCAAGCCCGCCGCGCAGGGCGGCTTTGGCTTCGGGCTTAAATGGAATATGGGCTGGATGAACGACAGCATCAGATACTTCAATACAGACCCTATTTTCCGCCCCTACCACCACGGACTTATAACTCACCTTTTCGAATACGCCTTCGACGAGAACTGGATGCTCGTTCTTTCTCACGACGAGGTTGTATACGGCAAGGGCAGTATGATAAATAAATTCGTCGGCAACAAGCTCGATAAACTTGGCAGCCTTAAAACGGCGTATACCATGATGATGGGACACCCCGGCAAGAAGCTGCTGTTTATGGGGCAGGATTTTGCGCAGGAGAGAGAGTGGGACTTCAAAACAGGGTTGGACTGGCATCTCTGTAGCGAGGAGGGACACCGCGAGGTGCTGACCTGCTATCGCGCTCTGTTACATATTTATAAGGAATATCCCGTTCTTTACAACGACTGCGGCGGCAAAGCCACTTTCGAGTGGATTAACAGCGGCGACTACAACCGCAACATATTTACCTTTATAAGGCGTAACCCGTGGAATTACAACAATGCGCTGATATTCGTGTGCAACTTTGCACCCGTCGAGCGTACCGATTACGGCGTGGGCGCGCCGTACGCGGGCAAATACAAACGTATTTTCTCTACCTATCCCGAAGGCGACTTGCTTGAAATCGACGCCGAGAAGGAGCTTTGCGACGGAAGGCCGTATAAGCTTAAGTTTAATCTGCGCGCATACGAGTCGGTTATTTTCGAAATTCCGTACGTCGAAACGCCCGCGGTTGAAGAAAAAAAGAAGCAAAAGCCCGCCGCGCCCGAAAAGGCTGAAAAGAAGCCCGCGACTAAAAGAAAAAAGCCGCTTGTCAAAAGACTGCTTGAAAACGGAAAATAGAATAAAGTCCGTCGCGTTTTAAGCGGCGGACTTATTTTATTGACAAATGCGCGTGCGCAATATATAATTTATACGATTATGATTAAAGACGTTCAAGAAACAATACTGCGCCTGAAACAGCAGAAGGATACCTGTATTCTGGCGCATAGCTATATGTCGGAGGAAATTTGCGAGGTTGCCGATTTCGTCGGCGATAGTTACGCGCTTTCCGTCAAAGCGAAAAGCGCGCCCCAAAAAAATATATTGATGTGCGGTGTGCGCTTTATGGCTGAAACGGTCAAAATGCTTTCTCCGCAAAAGCGCGTAACGCTTGCTAATCCCGCGGCGGGGTGTCCTATGGCGGAGCAAATGGAGCGCGGGCTAATCGAGCAGGTCAAAAGCTCGTATCCGGACTATGCGGTGGTTGCATATATAAATACGACGGCAGAGCTTAAAACGATAGCCGACGTATGCGTTACATCGTCGAGCGCGGTTAAAATTTGCCGTGCAATGCCCGAAAAGAATATTCTGTTTATTCCCGATATAAATCTCGGCACTTATGTAAAAAATCAAATTCCCGAAAAGAATTTCAAGCTGCTTTCGGGCGGCTGTCCCACTCATGCGAGGGTGGGGCGCGAGGAAGCGGTTGCCGCCAAAGCCGCGCACCCGGACGCACTGTTTCTCGTCCATCCCGAATGCCGTCCCGAGGTGGTGGCGCTTGCCGATTACGCAGGCTCGACCGCGGGCATAACGCAGTACGCCGAGCAATCCGACGCGCGTGAATTTATAATCGGTACCGATAATTCAATCGTACAGCATTTGCAGTACAGGCACCCCGAAAAGAAATTTTATCCGCTTTCCAAGGACCTCGTATGCCATAATATGCGCATAACGACGCTTACCGACGTTTTGCACTGTTTGCAAGGCTGCGGCGGCGAGGAAATAGTTATGGACGAGCAGCTTCGCCTTGCGGCGGTAAAGAGCATAGATAAAATGATTGAATACGGCGGTTAAATTTTTGAACGATTAAAGGTTCAAGTAAAATCGCGCTTTTGTGCATCAAGACTGAAATTGTGTATATTTGCGTCTCGATGGAAGGAATTGCCGCAACTATATATCGGTGTGCTTTTAAAGGTTGCGCCAAGTTAAACTCAGTTTCCGAAATTCACGATAATTGCTGATGTCACCGAATGTCAATAATTATGTGAGGAGAAAGCTTATGATGATTACGACCAAGGGCAGGAACGCCCTTAAAATTATGATTGATTTAGCGCGGCACGAGGGCGAGGGCAATATTTCGCTTGCCGATATTGCAGTGCGACAGAAGGAATCTTTAAAATATCTCGAAGCCAGCGCGGCGCAGCTTACCGCGGCGGGGCTTACAGTCAGCGCCCGCGGCAAAAGCGGGGGCTATCGCCTTGCAAGAAAGCCCGAGGAATACACTGCCGCGGAAATTTTGCAGATAGGCGAGGGCTCGCTTTCGCCCGTTCAATGCCTTATTTCGGGTTGCGAAAACGCCTGCACCTGCGATACTTTACCGCTTTTTAAAGAGCTTGACGAGGTCATAACCGTATTTTTAAGCTCTAAAACCCTAAGGGATTTAATTCGCGGTTGAAAAAATTTGAAAAAGCTTCGTATTCCTATTGACAAAATAGGAATTAAATTTTATAATTAATTCATACTCAAATAGTAGGAATTAAAATGAAAACAATTTACGTCGATAACGCGGCAACGACCGCGATGAGCGATACGGCTATAAACGCAATGACGCCGTATCTCAAAGAGGTGTACGGCAACCCGTCGTCGCTGCATACCGTCGGGCAGACGGCGAAAGAGGCGATAGAGGACGCGCGCGCGCGTTTTGCGCGGCTGATTAACGCCGACCCCAAGGAAATATATTTTACGTCCTGCGGAAGCGAGGCGGACAATCAGGCGTTGCGCTCGGCTGCGTATAACGGGCTTAAAAAGGGCAAAAAACATATCGTTTCTACCGCGTTCGAGCATCACGCCGTGCTTCATACCTTAAAAAAGCTTGAAAAAGAGGGGTTCGAGGTAACTTATCTGCCCGTAAGCGAGAGCGGGCTGGTTACCGCGGAGCAGGTTGAAAGGGCGATACGCCACGATACCGCGCTGGTTTCGGTAATGTACGCCAACAACGAAATAGGCACTATTCAACCCATACGCGAAATAGGCGCGGTCTGCCGCAAGGCGGGCGTGGTGTTCCACACGGACGCGGTACAGGCGGTCGGGCATATTCCCGTAGACGTCAAGGCGGACAATATCGATATGCTTGCCGTTTCCGCGCACAAATTTCACGGACCCAAGGGCGTGGGCGCGCTGTACTGCCGGAAGGGAGTGCCGCTTAACACGTTTATAGACGGAGGCGCGCAGGAGCGCAACCGTCGCGCGGGTACCGAAAATATTGCGGGCATAGCTGCGATGACCGCCGCGCTTGAAGAGGCGTGCGCAAATATGCCGCGCACCTCGGCAAAGCTTAAATCACTGCGCGACAGACTGATAGACGGGCTGCTTAAAATACCCCATTCGCGGCTGAACGGCGACAGGGACAAGCGTTTGCCCGCCAACGTGAATATGTGCTTCGAGGGGATAGAGGGCGAAGGACTGCTGCTGTTGCTCGACGCGCGCGGAATATGCGCCTCGTCGGGTTCGGCGTGTACGTCGGGCTCGCTTGACCCCTCGCACGTGTTGCTTGCGATAGGGCTCCCGCACGAGGTCGCGCACGGTTCGCTGCGTATAAGCTTTTCTGACTACAACACCGACGAGGATGTGGACGCAATTTTGCAGGCGGTGCCCGAGGTTGTCGCGTATCTTAGAAATATGTCGCCGGTGTGGGAGGCGCTTGAAAAGGGCGAAAAAGAGCATTTAATTTAAAAACGCATATATACTTCGCAATACGGCGTCAAGCTTGCGTTTTGTTTTGGTCGTTTACATCATTGTAAACTCCCTGCAGCAAATCCGCGCTTTCCTTGTCCTGCTCGTATCTCTGCGTTTTTGCTGCAATAATTTTAATTTAAAAACACACACATTTCGCAATACTGCGTTTTATTACAATAAATTTAAGAGGTAAAAAATAATGGCACTTTACAGCGAAAAGGTTATGGACCATTTCACGAACCCGCGCAACGTGGGTAAAATCGACGATGCCGACGGCGTAGGCGAGGTTGGCAACGCGCGTTGCGGCGACATTATGAAGATATATCTGAAGATAGATAACGGCGTAATAACCGACGTTAAATTCAATACGTTCGGCTGCGGTAGCGCAATCGCGTCGTCGTCTATGGCTACCGAGTTGATAAAGGGTAAGCCGCTCGACGAGGCGCTTAAGCTTACCAACAAGGCGGTTGCCGAGGCGCTTGACGGTCTGCCCGCGCACAAAATGCACTGCTCTGTACTTGCCGAGGAAGCTATCCGCGCGGCAATCAAGGACTATTACGACAAAAACGGAATAGCCTACGATAAGGCTCAGTTTCCCGAGCCTCACGAAGATTGAAAGTTATAAAATATAAAAATTCTGCATACAGATAGGTATGCAGAATTTTTGTTTTAACGATATAGGACAAACTTTCAGAACGCTGAACACCTCTGAAAGGGGACTCGGCGCTGAAGACGCGGCTGCAAGGTTAAAGGAGCACGGTCCGAACGAGCTTGAACGGGGTAAAAAGTCGGGCATAATAAAGCTATTCTTTTCCCAGTTCAAGGACTTTATGACGGTGCTGCTTATACTGGCAGCGGCAGTTTCCGCGGTAATCGCATTTATTTCCAAGGACAGGAATGATTTAACCGATACGTTTATAATACTTGCCATAATATTTATGAACGCAGTCGTGGGTACTGTGCAGCAGTTCAGGGCGGACAAGGCTATCGAAAACCTTAAAAAGCTTTCGTCGGGCACGGTCAAGGTAATGCGCGGGGGCGAGGCTGTCGAGATAGACAGCACGCAGATAACCGTCGGCGACGTAGTTATGTTCGAGGAAGGCGACGTAATCTGCGCCGATTGCAGAATTATAGAGTGTAACGGTCTGAAATGCGACGAGTCTGCGCTGACAGGCGAAAGCGTAAGCGTGGAAAAGAACGCCGATACCATACGCGGTAACAAGGTCGCGCTGGGCGAGATGAGGAACACGCTGTTCAATTCCACCTTCGTAGTAAGCGGCAACGCCCGCGCTGTAGTCACTGCCGTGGGCATGCAGACGGAAACCGGTAAAATAGCCGCAATGCTGAAAGACGGCAAGCCGGAGACGACTCCGCTTGAAAACACGCTAAACAAGCTCGGCAAAATAATTTCGGGCTTCGTGCTTATAGTCACGGTAATAATTTTCATAATGGGACTGTGCGTGCGAGGCGAAGGCGTTTTAAAGAACTTTATGACTTCGGTTGCGGTTGCGGTTGCGGCAATTCCCGAGGGGCTGCCTGCGGTGGTTACAATAATAATGGCTATGGGTGTTCAGCGTATGAGCCGCAAAAACGTGGTTATTCGCAAGCTGAAATCGGTAGAGACGCTCGGCGGTTGTTCGGTAATATGCTCGGACAAGACGGGCACGCTCACGCAAAACAAAATGCGCGTTACCGAGGTTTTTTGTGCCGACGACGGTAAGGAAAAGTTGCTGCAATGTATGGCGGCGTGTTCGTCCGTAAAGAGCGGCGCGCACGGGTATATTGGCGACCCCACCGAAATAGCCTTAAAGGTGTACGCGGACGAATGTGGCTTTTCTGCGCCTTACGAAAAAATTGCAGAAATCCCATTCACTTCCGAGAGAAAAATGATGTCCGTTGCGGCGGGCTTCGGTGGCGAAAAACTGACATTTTCCAAGGGTGCACCCGATATTCTTATCGAACGCTGTTCGTTTATTTTAACGCCGTCGGGTGTCCGCGCAATCACCCGCGAGGATAAGCGTAACATATTCGGCTACTGCAACGCTATGTCGGATAACGCTTTGCGCGTGCTCGGCTTTGCGTATCGCGGCTATGGCGGGGCTATAAGCGAAGACGGACTGGTTTTCATAGGTCTTTGCGGGATGATTGACGGACTTAAAGAGGGTGTAAAGGAAGCCGTGGCAGAGTGCCGGCAGGCGGGCATTGCCACCGTAATGACAACGGGCGACCACGTGCGTACCGCGCTTGCGATAGCTAAAAAAGCGGGCATTGCCGAGCGCGAGGAAGAGGTTATGTCTGGAGAGCAGCTTGATTCCCTTCCGCCCAAAGAGCGGGACGCAGCTATTCCCAACTGCCGCGTGTTTGCGCGCGTTTCGCCCAAGCACAAGAATATCATAGTCAAGGCGTTCAAGAAGCGCGGTCACGTTACGGCAATGACGGGCGACGACATTAACGACGCGCCGAGCATAAAGAGCGCGGATATAGGCATCGCTAGGGGCTCCGGCACGGACGTTACGAAAAACGCTTCCGATATGGTAATTGCCGACGACAACTTCACGACGATAGTTTCCGCCGTGCGCGAGGGCAGGCGCATTTCCGCAAACGTGAGAAAAACTATACAGTTTTTCTTATCGACCAACCTTGCCGAGGTGCTTGCAATTCTCATTGCCGCGTTAGTGTTTTTCAGACACGACTTTATGCTGACAACGCAACTTTTGTGGCTCAACCTTATAACCGACAGTTTCCCCGTGCTTGCATTGGGAATGGAAAAGGAGGACGGAGACGTGATGAGAACGCCGCCCGTCCGCGCCGAAAAAAGTCTGTTTGCAAAAAGCTCGCTTGCGTTTATAATCTTTTTCGGACTGTTCATAACCGCTTTGACGGTGGGCACCTATGCCGTGGCGTTAAAGCACCTCGGCAACGAGGTTGCAACCGCGCTGACTTTCCTTGTAATATCCTTTGCCGAGTTGTTTCAGGCTTTCAATATCCGCTCGGAACGGCAGTCGCTGTTCAAAACCGGACTGCTGTCCAATAAGATACTGCTTTTCACGGTGCTGGGTGGAATACTTACTAATATCCTGCTTGCGTTAAGCCCGCTTAAATACGCGTTCGGGCTTGACTGCCTTGACTGGAGGCACTGGCTGACAGCGGCGGGCATTTCGCTTTCGATTATTCCCGCGGGCGAGCTGTATAAGCTTATAATAAGGCTGGCTACACGCCGCCGCGCACCGAGGGGTAAGACGGATAGACGTAAAAAGCTTGCATTAAAAAACAGCCCCTGAGGGGCTGTTTTTCATGTATTAAATTTATAATATCACAGTAGCAACATTCATTATTCAGTCGTTTTTTGGTTTTGAATCAGCAATGGGCAAACATATTGATTGTCTTTCCATTCGGTGTCTTTATATTTTTCCCATAAATAATTGAAGCCTTCTTCACTTTCGTAGAATAAGTTTTTTTCCGAAGCATCGTTTTCTGTTAGAGTGCCTTTCAGTGAAACGGAAAGAACCAAAGCGCATTTGCGCAACGGCTGCACGTTGAGCCAAAAGTATGAAACATCTCCATTATTTGTAAAATATCGGGATATTCTCAGATTATTTTGAAATTCGTCCCGATAAAAGCGCAATTTTAAATTTTCGGGGTGGTCACAGTTTGATTTAATATAATTTAAGGCAATTAGGCTTTGTTCGGTAATCTCTTTAAAGTAATCAACATCCTCATCGTCGGGTCTGTGTACATCAGCGTCTCTTTGAAAGTATTCTAAATTACTTTCATCGGGTGACGCCAATAGTATTTGAATTTGACAACCCATATTTAAACAGGTTATAATTTTTTCTTGATAATTTTTTAGAAAAGCTTTTCCCGTCATAAACATCAGTTTAATTAGCTTGGGATATTCGGATTTATATGGACCGAACATAATCTCTTCGTCTTTACCGGAGAGCGTACCGCCGTTAATCATATTACCGTCGACGCCGTTAATGCCGAGCTTTCTCAATCTTTTCATATTGACCTCTACGGAAAAATACTTATCCGTTATTATTTTTGCGCATAAACCCAACGGCACGGTTATTATTACGGTCGAAAATCCGATTTTTATAATATCAATAAATATTTCGTCCCATTCAAGTGTGCCGTATATTAAATAAGATAATAAAATGCATAGACCTAAAATTATTGCAACAATCAAGCATAGCGCAAAAAAAAGAAATTTAAAGTTAAATATTTTTCTCAATTTATCCTTAAAAGTCTGTTTGCGTGAGTTTCCTTGTTTCGCTTTTTTCATTTAATTTATTTCCTTTTATGATATTAATGGCTCGCGTCGACTTATATATTATATCATAACCAACTGTTCAGGTCAAATTTACTTGACGGTATGTTGCGTTTGAATAAATAAACGAGCCGCCAATAGTCGCAGGCGAGCTGTATAAGCTTGCCGTACGCATGCTCGGCCGCAGACTGCATTTCAAAAAGCTTGCAATAAAAAACAGCCCCTGAGGGCTGTTTTATTATTTTACCAGATTACCGTGAATATTGCTGCAAAGATAATTCCCGCAATTACGGAGCCTATAAAAATAAGCGTCTGCCGCAATCCCAATTTAAGCGTGCGCCTGTATAGCGCGTTTGCAATCAGCGAACCGACTATTATCATTACGACCATTATATAGTTTTCGGGTTCGGATAAATCGCAAAAGCTCAGCGCCAATACGGTAAACAACGGTATCATAACCTTGTAACCGAACGGGCTGTCGGATA